>JBATFE010000039.1:0-5607 GCA_049664445.1 Gammaproteobacteria bacterium | reverse complement strand
CCCGGAACCAAGCTACGAAATACCCTACAGTCAGTTCAAGGCCCTCGCTCACAAGGGCCACGTGGAGAGCCTGCAGCTGCAGGGTGATATCACCAGCGGTACGTTGAAATCGACCGAGGCGCTAGGGCCGCGTGGAGAAATCGCACAACATTTCAGCACCCGCCTGCCCGCATTCGGCGACGAGTCCCTGCTGCCACTGATCGAGTCACAGGGTATCGAACTCAAGGTCAGCAGCGAAACCGGAAAAAGCGGCCCCCTTGCCATCCTGCTGTCACTGCTTCCCTGGCTGTTCCTGCTGCTGTTTTTCTTCTGGGTCTTCCAGCGGACTTCACGTGCACTGGGCGGGCGGCTGGGCGGGCCGGAGGAATTGAAAAAGTTTCTCGAGGCGCCGGCACAGAATGCGGAACAACCCGAAGTGACCTTTGCCGATGTCGCCGGTCAGGAAAATGCCAAGCATGAAGTCACCGAGCTGGTTGAGTTTCTCAAGCACCCTGAAAACTTTCACCGGCTGGGCGCGGAAATACCGCATGGCGTGTTGCTGATGGGTGCGCCCGGTACCGGCAAGACCCTGCTGGCACGGGCACTGGCCGGTGAAGCCGGGGTACCGTTTTTCTCGATATCCGGTTCCCAGTTCATCGAGGTCTTTGTCGGCGTCGGCGCCGCCCGGGTACGCAACCTGTTTACCGCGGCAAAAAAGAATGCCCCCAGCATCGTCTTTGTCGATGAACTGGACAGCATCGGTCGTACCCGCGGCACCGGGCTGGGTGGCGGCCACGACGAGCGCGAACAGACACTCAACCAGATACTGGCCGAAATGGACGGCTTTTCCGGTCATGAAGCCGTGATCGTGCTGGCGGCTACCAACCGGCCGGATGTACTCGACCCTGCCCTGCTCCGGCCGGGCCGCTTTGACCGGCATGTGGTACTCGATCTGCCGGATCGCAAGGACCGGGTGGCCATACTCAAGGTACACACCCGCAAGATGCCGCTTGGTGACAATGTCGACCTCGACAAGATCGCGGCCGGCAGCCCCGGCTTCTCGGGTGCCGACATCAAGAACCTCGCCAACGAGGCGGCCATACTCGCGGCCAGGAAGAAACGCAGCGAGGTGCTGATGCAGGATTTCGAGGAGGCGCGCGACAAGGTGCTGCTGGGCACGGTACGCACCCTGGCCATCCAGCCGGAGGAACACCACCGGCTTGCCGTGCATGAAGCCGGGCACACGCTGGCGGCCTGGTTTCTGCCGCACGCCGATCCGTTGTACAAGGTCACCATCATCCCGCGCGGACGCGCCCTTGGTGGCACCCAGCAACTGCCGGAAGAGGAACGTCATACGCTGTCGGAAGAGTACCTTCGCGACAGGCTGGTCGTCATACTCGGTGGACGCAGTGCCGAGAAAGAACTGCTGCAGTCGATGAGCAGCGGCGCCGAGGACGACATCCAGCAGGCCACCACGCTGGCCCGTGCCATGGTGGCACGCTGGGGAATGTCCGAGGAGATCGGGCCCGTTGATCTACGCGAAAGCGAGGAACACCCCTTCCTGGGCCGCGAGATCGCCCAGCCGCGCCACTACAGCGAGCACTCCGCCGAAGTGGTGGATCAGGCGGTACAGACCCTGTTACAGGACGCCGAACAACGCGCACTGGCCGTGATCAGGGAACACCCGGATGGACTGGCACGTCTGATCAGCGCACTCGAGGAACAGGAAACCCTGCACCGCGAACAGATCGAAGAGTGTCTCGGCACAGCGCCCCGCAACAGGGCCCTGTCGTCCGCCACCACATGAGTCGACGCACTTGCTGCCGGTGCGTCAATTGCTACATTGCTTATCGCGGGGTAATGGCTATATTTACAGTAAAGGTATCTAATGCTGTATTGGAGACCGCAGTAATTACATAGCAGGCAAATAATTCTGTACAACCCCTACTTTCAAGGAGAAGGTGACATGGCCAAAGAAGGCAAGAAAGAATCCAAACAGGAACTGAAGAAAGCGGAACCCGCTCAAGCCGTGAGTCCGTTTGCGGAAATGGAGCAGTTTTTTGATGATTATTTCTCGCGTGGCTGGTTCCAACCGTTCCACTTGACCCGGCCGTCATGGGCTGACCTGCCCATGCCCTTTGAAGGCAAGACACCACGCGTGGACGTCATTGATCGCGAAGACGAAATCATCGTCAAGGCAGAAGTCCCGGGAGTCGAAAAGAAGGACCTCGACATCTCCGTGACGGAAAACTCGGTCAGCATCAAGGGCAGCACCCGTCATGAAGAAAAGGAAGAGAAAGGCGATTACTACCATTGCGAGATCTCGAGCGGCTCGTTTTCACGCGTGTTGCCATTGCCTGCAGAGGTTGACGCAGAAAAGGCCCGTTCGAAATTCAGGGACGGTGTCCTCGAACTGACCCTGCCGAAGGTAAAGAAGGCAAAACGTCATACCGTCAAGGTTGATTAAACGATCGAGGTGACGCCTGCAGAAACCCGGCATACGCCGGGTTTCATTTCTTCGCCCCGTTGATACCCGCTATACATGATCACCGACAGCCGCTGTTATTATTTTCACATGCCCTGGATGAAAGCGTGCAGTGAAGACCGCTACCCGGCCCCTGCAACAGGAATAAGCAGATGATCGATGCCTTTGAATTCGCCGACGAACTGGGTCCCTTGAAAACCATCCATGTGCATGAACCCTCGGTCGGGTTACGCGCGGTGCTGGTGGTCGACAATGTCGCCATGGGCCCCTCCATCGGCGGCGTGCGCATGGCCGTGGATGTCAGTACCGAGGAGTGTATCCGCCTCGCCAGGGCCATGACACTGAAAAACGCCGCTGCCGGCCTGCCCCACGGCGGTGGCAAGGCGGTTCTGTACGGCGACCCGAAGATGGCGAAGCAGGACAAGGAACAACTGATACGTGCCCTGGCCAATGCCCTGCGTTATACCGAGGACTATATCTTCGCACCGGACATGGGTACGGACGAGGAATGCATGTCCTGGGTACAGGATGAGATCGGCCGGGTGGTGGCGCTGCCGCGCGAGATCGGCGGCATCCCGCTGGACGAGATCGGGGCAACCGGTTGGGGGCTGAGCCATGTCGCCGATGTGGCACGGGAATATTGTGACCTCGAACTGGTCAATGCGCGCTTCGTGGTGCAGGGCTTCGGCGCGGTCGGCATGCATACGGCACGCTTCCTGACCGACATGGGTGCCGTACTGGTCGGCGCCGCCGACTCCCGCGGCGCCATTCACAATCCTGACGGCCTGGACGTTGTGCGGTTGTGTGAGATCAAGGCGGCCGGTGGCGCCCTCGGCGAGTATGTCGATGCCACCCCGCTGGAGCGCGATGCCGTCATCGACATCGAGTGCGACATCTGGATTCCGGCTGCACGACCGGATGTGATCCATGAGAAGAACGCGCAGCGGCTGAAAACGAAACTGGTAATCGAGGGTGCCAACATCCCGATCACACCGGGCGCAGAGGCATTGCTGGCAGAACGGGGTATTCTCTGCATACCGGATTTTATTGCCAACGCGGGCGGGGTCATTTGCGCTGCCATGGAATATCATGGCGCCAGCGAAGGCACGGTCTTGCAGGCCATCAAGGAAAAGCTGCGTCGCAATACCCGGCTGGTACTGGAGGACGCAACAAGGCGCAAGATCTCGCCACGCGAGGCGTCCGTGGAACTGGCGCTGGCGCGGGTTAAAAAGGCAATGAGTTACCGGCGCTATTCATTGTTCTCAACCGCGCCGGGATTTGTGTAGCGGCAAGACCCGTGCGGATCACGGCAGTCGAGTCGCCAACGGCTGACAGCCGGGAGGTGTAATGTATCGCATCCGATTTCATGGCCGCGGTGGACAGGGAATGAAGACCGCGAGCCGCATTCTGGGCTCCGCCTTCTTCCTCGAGGGTTTTGAGGTGCAGGATGCACCCCGCTACGGCGCCGAGCGCCGCGGCGCACCGATCTTTGCCTATGTGCGCGCTTCACGCCAGACCATCAATGAACGCGGCGTTATCCATCACCCGGACCTGGTCATTGTTGCCGATGACAGCCTGGTGCCGATACCCGCGGCCGGGGTGCTGCAGGGTCTGGACGCACACACGCTGACACTCATCAACAGCCATACCAGTGCCACAGAGTGGCAACAGCGCCTCAACCTGGCCGGTACGGTCCTGATCCTGCCTGCCATGGAAGAGGTCGAGGACCGTGCCGAGCTGCCGTTCGTGGGCACCACCTGCGCCGGCGCGGCGGCAAGGCTGGTTGGCGTCATCAGTCGTGAGGCCCTGGCCGGTGCGATCCAGGCCGAGCTCGGCGCACTCGGCACACAGCTGGTAGAGAAGAACACAGAAAGCGCGCTGCACGCCTATGACCTGATGGAGCCGCATGCCGGCAGCGCCACCGAGGGCAAGGCAGACAACGCCAGCAACTATGCCCGACCCGACTGGGTCGGCATGACGGTCGAGGATGTCGACAGGGCGGCACCCAGCATCCATGCGGCCGCCACCAGTGTCGAGGTGAAAACGGGTCTGTGGCGCACGCTGCGCCCGGTGATTGACTATGATCGTTGCAGCCGCTGCTGGTGGGTATGCAGCACCTTCTGTCCGGATAGCGCGATTGCAGTGGATGCCGACGGCCGACCGGACATCGACTATGATCACTGCAAGGGCTGCCTGATCTGCGTGGCCAAGTGCCCGCCCCATGCCATCGAGGCGATCCCCGAACACATCGCACAGGCCGCGGACGAGGCACCGGCATGACACGCACACTCCTGACCGGCAACGCCGCGGCGGCCTGGGGCGCACGCCTCGCCAGCGTCGACTACGTGCCAGCCTTTCCCATTACGCCGCAAACAGAGATCATCGAAACCCTGGCGGCCTGGCTGGACCGGGACGAGATGCCCGGCCGCATGGTGATGCTGGAATCCGAACATTCCATGATCACCGCGGCGGGTGCCGCGGCGACCAGCGGCGTGCGCGTGTTTACCGCCACCTCCAGCCAGGGCCTGTTGTACGGCATGGAGATGGTCTACACGGTCGCGGGCTGGCGCGCGCCCTTTGTCATGGTCAACGTGTCACGTGGTCTTGCCACGCCCCTGACGCTGGAGCCGGACCATACCGACATCATGGCGGCACGCGACAGCGGTTTCCTGCAAATCCATTGCGCCAGTTGCCAGGAGGTACTGGACAGCGTGCTGATCGCCTACCGGCTGGCCGAGGACCCGCGGGTGCGCCTGCCGGTCATCGTCAACCTCGACGGTTTTTACCTGTCCTTCACCCGGGAGCCGGTGGAAATCCCGGACCCGGAGTCCGTCAGCCGTTTCCTGCCGCCCTTTGATGCGGAGAGCACGCGCTTCAGCGCCAGCGCACCGACCAGTCAGGCCGTTGCCGTGCTGAGCGGCACGCCCTACTCCTACTTCCGCTACGAGAGCCACCTTGCCTCACTGAATGCCATCAGCGTGTATGACGAGGCCGCCGAAGCCTTCGCCGAGGTCTTCGGGCGCCACCATGCAGCGGTCGAGGCCTACCGCTGCGAGGATGCCGACATTGTGTTTGTCATGATCGGCTCCTTTGCCAGCAAGGCCCGGGAGGCCGTGGATCGACTGCGTGATGCGAGCCAGGCG
>JBATFE010000038.1:0-7548 GCA_049664445.1 Gammaproteobacteria bacterium | reverse complement strand
CATGCCTGAGTCTTTTCACTTCCAGCAACCCGGGTGGTTCCTGGCACTGTTGCCACTGATGCTGCTGCTGTTTTGGCTGCTGCGTCATTCGGGCGAACAGTCCTCCGCCTGGCGCAGGGTCTGTGATGCACAGCTGTTACCTTACCTGCTGGACAGGCAGGGCAGCCGCCGTTCACAACTGCCGCTGTGGCTGCTTGCCATCGGCGGTCTGCTGGCGGTGATTGCGCTCGCCGACCCGGTATGGGAACAACAGCAACAGCCGGTATTCCGTAACGAGGCCTCGCGGGTGGTGGTCCTTGACCTGTCGAATTCGATGCTCAGCCCGGACCTGGAACCCTCGCGGCTGGTGCGTGCCCGTTACAAGGTGTCGGATATCCTCAAACAGAGCCGGGATGGACAGACCGCCCTGGTGGTATTTGCGGGTGACGCCTTCGCGGTCGCGCCCCTGACGCATGATACCGACACCATCGAGGCCTTGCTGAGACCGCTGCAACCGGGACTGATGCCGGTACAGGGCAGCCGTGTGGATCTTGGCCTGCAGCAAGCCGCCAGCCTGATGCAGCAGGCGGGTATTCGCCAGGGTGACATCCTGCTGGTCACCGATGGCTTCGACGGTCAGCGTGCCATCGATGCCGCCGCGCAGGTCTATAAAGACGGCTACCGTGTATCGGTACTGGGCGTCGGTACCGATGCCGGTGCGCCGGTGCCGACCGGCCGTGGTGGTTACCTGCGCGATCAACAGGGCGACATCGTCTTGCCGACGCTGGACCAGGCGGCGTTACAGCAACTGGCTGCTGCAGGGGGTGGCGCCTACAGGGCCATCAGCAGCGGCGATGATGATGTCCGTTTTCTGCTCGCAAACATGACGCCACAACGTGCCGAAGGCACGGAACAGACCGGGATGCACACTGACAGCTGGCAATCAAACGGGCCGTGGCTGGCGCTGCTGTTGCTGCCGCTGGCGGCACTGGCCTTCCGCCGTGGCTGGCTGCTGGTTCTGGTGGTAGTGGTCGGCGGCACTGTCGCGACGCCGCAACCGGCGATGGCGCTTGGCTGGGATGATCTGTGGCTGCGACCCGACCAGCAGGCCGCGCGTGCGTTGCAGGCCGGGGAACCTGCGCAGGCGGCACAGCTGGCACGGGATCCGGCCCTGCGCGGGACCGCTGAATACCAGGCCGGGAATTACGCGGCCGCACAGCAAGCGTTTGCCCTGCAGGCGGATGCCGATGCCGACTATAACCAGGGCAATGCGCTGGCGCAATTGCAGCGCTATGAAGAGGCGCTCGCTGCCTACGACCGTGCCCTGGAAAAACAGCCGCAGATGGCAGATGCCCTGCACAACAAGGCGGAAATAGAAAAGCTGTTGCAGCAACAGCAACAACAGCAGGACGAACAACAAGGCAAGTCCGGTGAAGATGCGGACAACCCGCAGGGCGAACAGGACCAGGACGCCGGGGATCAGCAGCAGGATGCCCAAAATAAAGCGGGTCAGCAGGACAGCGACGACGCACAGGGCGAGCAGCAAAGCGCTGCAGATGAGCAGGGCAGTGACGAGGCACAGGGCGAACAGCAAAATGCCGCAGGCGAGCAGGCTGGCGAGGAAACCAATGACGACCGACAGGACGCTGCCGCGGCTGCTGACGCGTCGCAACAGGATGAAGACCCTGCTGACGGCGACCAACAGTCTGCCGACGCGCAGTCTGCCGACGACGCAGAGGGTGAATCAGAATCTGAACAGCAGGCTGAAGCAGCCGCTGAGGATGCCGCCGAAGAAGCGGCCGGGCAGCAGGCCGTTGCCGAGGCCGAACCGCTTGACAGCGAAGAACAGCGCGCGGCGGAACAGTGGCTACGTCGCATTCCGGATGATCCCGGTGGTCTGTTACAGCGCAAGTTTCTGTATCAATACAAGCAGCGCGCCGGACGCTCGGCGGTAGATGAACAGCAGGCGTGGTGAAATCAGGAATAAAGAGAGGGGGAGTTAACGGGTACAACCAGTTATGAATATGAAAAGATACGCAGCCCTTTTTATTGTCCTGTTACTGACATCACAGTCACTGTGGGCCGACGTGCGTGCCAGCCTGAGTCGGCAGACGCTCTACGAGGGCGATACCGTGAGCCTGAATATCGTCAGCAACGAGAGCGCTCAGGGCGCGGATCCCGAGCTCTCGGTACTGCAGCAGGACTTTGAGATTGTCGGCACCGCCAGCAGTCAGCAGACCTCGATCATCAACGGCAAACGCTCGGAAACGCGGCAGTGGCATATTGAGCTGGCGCCAAAGCGCGCTGGCGAGCTGACGGTGCCGTCGATCCGTGTCGGTGCTGATAGCACACAAGCGCTGACGCTGCAGGTGAGCGCCCAGCCCGACGCCGTCGTTGCCGAGGCGGGTCAGCCGGTATTCATCAAGACACAGCTTGAGCCGCTGGACTCGCCGGTCTACGTGCAGCAGCAACTGCGCTACACCCTGCAACTGTTCTACCGGGTACCGCTGTTCGAGGGCAGTTTCGACGGGCCAAACGTTGAGCACGCACTCGTTGAGCGGCTCGGTGAAGATATGCAATACAAGACCACCGTAAACGGCACGGAGTACCAGGTCGTCGAGCGTCACATTGCGATCTTTCCGGAGCAAAGCGGCGCGTTAAGCATCTCGCCGGTGACCTTCAACGGACGGTTGGCTGGTCAGTCGCAACAGCGGATGCCGTCGATGTTCATGGATGACATGCTGGAACGGTTTTTCAGCAACACCACCGTCACGGCGCCCGGGAAACGGGTTCGCCTGCGCAGTGAGGGCTACACCCTGGAGGTAAAGCCGCGTGCGGCGGCGTTCACGGGGGATTACTGGCTGCCCAGCGAGCAATTGACCCTGACAGACAGCTGGACCTCCGGGCCGCCTGAGTTTCGCAGTGGTGTGCCGGTGACGCGCACGCTGACACTGCAGGCCAGGGGTCTTGAATCAACACATTTGCCGGAGTTCAAATTGCCTGAAACTGACGGCATGCGCCTGTACCCGGAGCAACCCGTCTATAACAACCGTACCGATGGCGAATGGGTGATTGGCAGTCGCCAGCTGACCGTTGCCTATGTGCCATCGACCAGTGGCATGCAAACCATCCCGGCAATGAAAATTGACTGGTGGGACACCTCGACTGAACAACAGAAAACAGCTGAACTGCCGGCCTGGTCGGTGAATGTGCTGCCGGGGAATGGCGCAACGGACACCCAGCCACCGGTACCGCTGACACCGGTCGAGGTTGCCAGGGAGGTGCCAGTTGATGAAACCATGGTCCCGGCAGCAGACACCACTGGCCGTGTTGCCTGGCAGGCAGCAATCAAATCCCGCTGGCCATGGCTGCTAGCCGGCCTGGTGATTCTGGCAGCCTCGTTAGTGCTGTGGCGAGGTCGCAATTTTCGCGAGACGCCGACACCAGCCACCGGCAGCACAGCGCCATCCGCAAGTGCGTCGCTCAAGGCGGCTCGCAGCGCCGTGCAACAGGCCTGCCAGGCAAATAATCCTGCGGCCGCCGCAAACGCACTGCTACAATGGGCGGCCGCGAGCTGGCCGCAAGACCCGCCACTTAACCTGGGTGCGCTGATGCAACGGTTGTCTTCCGGGGTTAATGAAATCCAGATACTGGAACGCGCACTCTACAGCGCGGCCGCTGAACCGTGGCAGGGCGACGCCCTGTGGCGGATGTTCGATCAGGGGCTGGAGATGAAGCACGATACTGGAGCGGCCGCCAGGGCAGGTCTGTCACCCCTGTATCCTGACTGGAAAACCTGATATTTCTCCCGGCCGCTGTTCAGCCGTGCCGGTCGAGACATCATTGCGCTGACAAACACGCTGATCGGAAAATACATGACTGCACTGGATCTGAAACTGCCAAGGCATCTTTACAGGGAGACGTTGAACGAGGACGGGGAGGTCATCGATGTCACCTATCTGCATGACCGGCTGATTAACTGGTTCGATCATGGCAAGGGTATGCAAAACCTGTGTCAAACGGTCTATGAAAAAGAACTCGAAGATATCGCCGGCTGGGAAGAAGAGCAGTTGATGCTGCTGGAAGAACAGTGGCTGGAAATAGAAACGGGTGAAGATGACGACGAAAACGAAGAACAGTATCACCTCGCTTGCGAGGCCGTTACCCGGGAAGCCGATGCAAGGCGGGCTGTGGCAAAGTCACAGATGGGGCAACGCTACAGCGAGATTGAACAGCTGGTTTCCAGCTGTGCGCAACACATTGAAGAGCATACACCTGCAGCACACACCAGCCATGCCGCGGAATACACGCTCGCCATCATCCTCATTATTGTGCTGGCCTTTGTGCTGCTGTAGTCGATATCAGGGAGACACATGAAAGACAAACGCAAGCCGGCCAGCAGAACCATGGCGGAGAGTGCCGATCGTCACAGCCTTTATGAACAATCGGTTCAGGGTGTGGCGGAGGAGTACGATTTCGTCAGCGAGACCTTCCGGACGCTGCGCAAGCGCCAGGCCCATTCAATCCGGGAGGATTTCTGCGGTACCGCCAGTATGTGCTGCGAGTGGGTCAGGCGTGACGGGCAAAACACGGCCACCGGTGTTGATATCGATGCCGAAGTGCTGGCATGGGGACGTGAGCACAACCTGGCTTCGTTGCAACCCGGTGAACGCGCCCGGGTTCGCCTGCTACAGGAGGATGTCTTCAACATCGCTCAGCCGGAAGCGGTCGATGCGGTGCTGGCGATGAATTTCAGTTACATGACTTTCAAGAGCCGTGAAAAACTGCGCGACTATTTCCGCAAGGCCCGTGAAGCCCTGGCAGACGATGGCATCCTCTTCATAGATGCCTTTGGCGGCTATGAGGCGTACCAGGAAATCAGGGAAAAACGCAAATTCAGGCATTTCAAGTATATCTGGGAACATGCCAGCTATAACCCGATTAACGGCAACATACTTTGCCATATCCACTTCAGCTTTGCGGATGGCTCCCGGCTGAAAAAGGCATTTACCTATGACTGGCGCCTGTGGTCACTGCCGGAGTTGCAGGAACTGCTGGCCGAGGCCGGTTATTCCCGTGTGTCGGTCTACTGGGAAGGCACGGAGGCAAAGAGCGGCGAGGGCAACGGACACTATGCACCGGCCACGGTGGGCGATGCAGATCCCAGCTGGGTGTGTTTCCTGGTTGCCGAAAAATAGCCGTATTTTGTTACCTGTACAAGGGAGAGGAAGGTAAAAACTTTCCAGCCTCCGCTTGTATACTCCCGAACATGTCCAGATTCCTGATCTTCATGCTGTTGCTGACAGGCCTTGCAGCCGTACAGGCAGCACCGTCTGTCACTGTCAAGCTGGACGGGCTGGACCGCGAACAACAGAAAAATGTGCTGGCCTACCTGACCATCGAACAGGAACGCAAGGCGGATGACCTGACTGCTGAGCGTATTCGCCGTTATTACAACCGTGCACCGCGCGAGATCAATGAAGCGCTGCAGCCCTATGGTTATTACCAGCCGCTGATCAAGTCCAGTCTGGAGCAGGATGAAGACAAATGGGTGGCGCGTTACGAGATAGATCCTGGTCCGCCAGTCATTATTGACGAAGTCGATTTGCACCTCGAGGGTGCCGGCAAGGACGATGCCACCATCCTCAGAATAGCCGACTCACTCCCGGTGGAGGTGGGTGAGCGTCTGGTACATGCCGACTATGAAAAGGCAAAGGCCCTGTTACGTACGGCAGCGGTTGAGACAGGTTACCGCGAGGCGCGCTACCTGAAAAGCGAAGTTCGGGTCGAGCAGGCAAACAACCAGGCCGTGGTTGTTCTGCACCTGGATACCGGTGACAAGGCCTACTTTGGTCGGGTGCGCTTTGAGGGCGGGAATATCTCGGATGAGCTGCTGAGCCGCTATATCCCCTTCAAGACCGGCGACGTCTGGTCAAGCAAACAGTTACTCGCATTGCAGCGCGGCCTGGTTGACAGTGGTTATTTCCTGTCCGTCAACATCGTGCCGCAGCCCGTCCTTGACGACACTAACCAGGTCCCCATCAACGTTATCCTGACACCCTACAAGCTGCAGAAATACAGTTTTGGCCTCGGATATTCCACCAATCTCGGTATCCAGGGCTCCGTCAACTGGCTGCATCGCAGGATCAACCACCACGGTCACCGTCTCAGTGCCGGCACCAGTGTCTCACCGGTACGACAGGATGCCAATGCCACCTATTCCATACCGTTGTCCAGGCCGCGTACCGATGTGCTCGAGATCAGTGGCATCTATCGCAATGAAGATACCGTTGATGTCAAAAGTGAAATATCCGAGTTGCGTGTCAGTCGCAATTTTGCACGTGGTAGCAACTGGCGCGAGGTGCTGTCCCTGGGATACAAGCATGAAGTGGATGACCTTGCCGACGGTGCCGGTATTTCCAATCTGTTGATACCCAAAGGCACCTGGACGCTGGTGAAGGCGGATAATCGCATGCTCTCTACAGAAGGTTTCCGCATTGACCTGGAAACATCCGGGTCTGCAAAAAATCTGCTCTCGGATGTCACCTTTTTACAGGGGATCGTGACCGGGAAAATAGTGCGTGGACTGGGCAAGGAAGGGCGTTTCATTATGCGCGCCGAGGCCGGCGCCACGGCAGCCGGCAACTTCGATGACCTGCCGGCCTCGAATCGCTTCTTCACCGGTGGTGACAACACTGTGCGCGGTTATGAATACAAGTCACTGGCTCCCGCAAACGAGGACGGTGACCTGATCGGCGGCAAATACCTGCTCGTGGGCAGTATTGAGTATGACTATAATGTCTATAAAAAATGGTACCTGGCCACCTTCTACGATATCGGTAATGCCTTTAATGATGCATCGTCGATCAATGCATCCAGTGGCGCCGGTGTCGGTATACGCTGGGCCTCACCCGTTGGCATGGTGCGCGTCGATGTAGCCACGGCGCTCAGCGAAGACGGTCATCCCTGGCGGCTGCATATCACCTTTGGTCCGGACTTCTGAGGCGGCGCTTGCAATGAAAACCGTCAAAAGACTACTGGTGGCCCTGCTGTTTCTGCTGCTGGTGCTCACCGGCCTGGTGATTTTCGTGGTGGGTACGGAAAGCGGCCTGCAGTTCGCCGGGCAGAGGCTGCAATCGCAATTCGGTGAAGCAGTGCAAATGGGTCGTCTCAGTGGCCGTCTCGCCAGTGCCATTGACGTCGAGGACCTGCGGGTGCAGGTTGGCAGCGACGTTTACAGCATCGGGCATGTGCATCTGGACTGGTCTCCGCAGGCATTGCTGAGATCCGAACTCAGGGTCAATCGTCTGACTGCCGAGTCCGTGACGGTTGCGCTGGCACCTGCAACGGCGACTGAGGATACCGGTTTTTCAATCGCTATCGATCTGCCCGTTGATATCACACTGACTGCAGCGAACATCGAGTCACTCACCATTGAAGGGGTGGGCGATGCGCCCATGGTCTTTGAACAGCTAAGCCTGTCCGCCCGGGCAGTCAATCAACAACTGCAGATCGATACACTGCAGCTGACAACGGCAGACTATCAGGCAGGACTTGCCGGTAGCCTTG
>JBATFE010000037.1:0-15566 GCA_049664445.1 Gammaproteobacteria bacterium | reverse complement strand
CAGCAGCACCACTGCGGCGCCCACCATGAACCAGTCGCGGGCGGTACGGTCCTTGAGGCTCTGGTTTTCCTGCTGCACGGTTTGTAACTGACGTTCCAGGGACACCAGCCGGCTTTTCAGATCCTTGTTTTCCGAATCAATGGCCAGTGCGCTGGACGCGGTGCGCTTGATCTCGGCGAGTTCCTGGCTGACCGATCGACTCTCTCCCTCAAGATCGCCGAGGCTGTTTTCCAGTGTCTTTTTCTCATCCGTCAGCGCTGCCATGGCCGTGGTCAGTTTGCGGTTTTCCAGCTCCAGTTCAGCCCGGCTCTTTTCGGCAGCGGCGAGCCGTTCGCGGGCTGCCTGTCCGTTCATGAGGAAGCGTGACAATACCCAGCCTTCCTTGCCATTACTGGTGCGCACCCGGGTGTAACCGGATTCCTTGTCAGTCTCGAGTACCTGTACCGCTGTGCCACTGCGCAGCATGCGTGTGATGCCATAGCTGGTACCCTTGCCACTGCGCATGGTAATTTCCAGCATATCGCTGACATAGCGGGTCTCCGCGGCGGCGTTGCCGGCAAGAAAAAATAAAAGAGATACCAGTAAGTATGCTTTTTTCACTGTTGCTCCAGTTTGCTGCCAACCAGGTGGCGTAGGGTGTATCTGCCAGATTTTGAGGGGAGTATTCTAGCCGATCGGGATGGCTGGCGGAAACGTGTTGCCGCGGTCGGCAGTCTTGATGTAAATATGTGTAGAATCAACGGCCTGGTCCGGTTGTCAAGCAAGGAAATGAGTTAACACGTGAAAATTGATCTCGACAGGGAGCGCTTGACGGGTGCCCGCCAGGTGCCATCGCCCAACTGTGATGAGCGACCGGATGGCTGTGAGATATCGCTGCTCGTCGTGCACGGTATCAGCCTGCCGCCCGGTCAGTACGGTGGACCCGAGATTGACCGTTTTTTTACCAACACACTGGATACCCGTGCGCATCCTTATTTTACCGAAGTTGCCGGCATGAAGGTCTCCAGCCACCTGCTGGTACGGCGCGACGGCGAGGTGGTCCAGTATGTCCCGTTTCACAAACGCGCCTGGCATGCCGGTGACTCCTGTTACCGGGGGCGTGCGGCCTGTAATGATTTTTCTATCGGTATTGAGCTGGAAGGACAGGATGATGAGCCCTACACCGATGTGCAGTACGAGGTGCTGGCAGATGTTATCAAGCTGCTGATTGCTGCCTACCCCGGTCTGTCAGCCAGCAGCCTTGCCGGCCATTGTGATATCTCGCCGCAGCGCAAGACCGATCCGGGGCCGGCATTTGACTGGCAGCGGTTACGGCAGCGGCTGGCCAGGAGCTGACAGTTATCACAATATGCGGGAGCAATTCGCGGATGCAATACGCTCCTGCAGGAGCATCTGCCTGGTGTAGGAGCGCCGTCCCCGGCGCGATTAGGGGGGAGCACGTCGATATGAGATCAACCGCGGCGTGGACGCCGCACATACAGTACTCTCAATACAGTGGGACGATTTATAGCGTATGGCTGATAGAAAATTAAGACTGGGAGTTGACATCGGTGGCACAAAGATCGAGGGGATTGTACTGGATGCGGCGGGTGCAGAGCTATGCCGGGAACGCATTGCAACACCGCAGGGTGATTACGCGGCGACGCTGGATGCGGTGGTTGCGCTGGTGTCTGGCCTGGAGTCAACAGTGGGTGAAGGGTGTTCAGTGGGCATTGGCACGCCCGGTTCCCTGTCACGTACAACCGGTCTGGTGAAGAACTCGAATTCAGTCTGTCTCAACGGACAGCCGTTGCACCGGGAACTTGAAGCGCGGCTGGGTCGGCCCTTGCGCTTCGCCAATGATGCCGATTGTTTTGCCTTGTCGGAAGCTGTTGACGGGGCGGGCAGGGATGCCAAGGTCGTCTTCGGTGTCATTATCGGCACCGGCACCGGCGGCGGCATCGTCATTAACAGGCAACTGCTCACCGGGCCCAACGGTATTGCGGGCGAGTGGGGACACAATCCGCTACCGTGGCCACAGCCGGAGGAGTTGCCTGGAGTGGATTGTTACTGTGGCCTGCAGGGTTGCATAGAAACCTGGTTATCCGGCCCGGCACTGGCACGCGATCATCGCCAGGCATACGGTGGTTCCCTGGATGCGCGCAGCATTATCCAGTTAGCCGAACTGGGGGATGAAAAGGCCAGCCAGACGATGCAGCGCTATGCGAACCGCATGGCACGTGCACTGGCAAGTGTTATTAACGTGATCGATCCCGATGTGATTGTGCTCGGTGGTGGCCTGTCAAACTGCAAACGCCTGTATAACGCCGTGATGTCGCAATGGGACGCCTATGTGTTTTCCGACCGTGTCGATACCCGCCTGTTGTGTGCGCAACACGGCGATGCCAGCGGTGTACGTGGTGCCGCCTGGTTGTGGCCGTTGCAGTAGCACGCAGTGTTACTGCACGCCCGCGGCAATCTCCCTGAGCCGTGGCACCGCCAGTCCTGCCGCATCCGCCTGTTGCAGTGCACGTGCCAGCCGTGCGGGCGCACTGCGGCCCATGCAGCCGTGATCGGGATCGCCTGCAAAGGCCTTCAGCATGGCAGCAATCAATTCATCCGCCTGAAACGTCTGTCCAGTCAGGGTTTCCTGTATCTGTATTACCTCGCGCGCAACGGCTTCCGCGAGTTCGCGGTGATCGGCCCATAGCTCGCTCACCGTGCCGGCGGTGACCAGGCCGGCACAGTTGGTGGTGACGATGTAGACATTCTTGACGACCAGTTCGAACAACAACTCGTCTTCGCTGGCGAGTAGTCTGGCGGGAATGTCCAGGCTGCCGAGGCTTGTCTGCAGGAGTTCGGCAGCGGGTCCAAACACAGGGGAGGTAATCAGCACCTTGACGTCCTGGCCTTTCTTTTTCTCGAACCAGACAGAGATGACCGTCGGACGGGTATAGCCGTACTGCTGCCAGTCTCCGGGGAGCAATTCGTTTTGCAGCAGTGCGAGTCGTGTATGCCAGGCAGACGGCAATTGCTCCAGTACGGCATGCAGGTCATTCTCGGCAACGGCCACCAGCACCAGTTCCGGCGAGGGCAGCAGTTTTGCCGTGGCCGCCAGATCGGTGTTGCGGGTCACGGGATAGACAGGGTGCCCGGTACGCAGCAAGCCGCGTGCAAAGACGCTGCCCATCTCTCCAATGCCGACAACAACTACGGGTGATTTCATGATCGGGTATCCTGCTTGTGTCTGTGATCGTGACGCGGGATTATAGCGTATTGAACCCTGCCGGTTTTTAACCCTGCCGGTTTTTTATAATGCCATCAAATAGCCGTGATATTCCCAGTCGCCACTGCCGCGGCAACAGCCCGGGCTGGAAACTGGGGCTGACTTTCGTGTTACTGCTATGCCAGTGGCCGGGAATGACCCTGCAGGCAGCCATCACGGTCACGGATGATGCCGGTCGTGAGGTGACCCTCGAGCAACCGGCACGGCGTATTGTCAGCCTTGCACCCTACCTCAGTGAATTATTATTTGCCGCCGGTGCCGGTCACGCGGTGGTCGGTGTGTCTGAATTCAGTGACTATCCCGATGCGGCGGCTTTGGTCAGCCGTATCGGTGGCGGTAGCGGGCTGGATCTCGAAGCCATTCTTGCCCTGCAACCGGACCTCGTGGTGGCCTGGCAGAGTGGCAACCCGAAAAACCAGGTGGAACGGCTCGTTTCACTGGGCCTGACCGTGTTTTTGTCCGAGCCGCGGCAGCTGCTGGATGTGCCGGATACCCTGTTGCGTCTCGGGCGGCTTGCCGGCACGGAGCCGGTCGCACGGGCAGCGGCCGAGCGTTTCAGCGGCCGCTACCTGGGGCTTAAAAAACGCTATGCACAGCGCCCGACAGTCAGCGTGTTTTACCAGATATGGGAGCAGCCCCTGATGACGCTCAACGGCTCGCATCTATTCAGCGATGTGCTGCGGCTGTGTGGTGGTCGTAACGTGTTTAATGAGCTGCCGGCACTGGCACCCCAGGTTGGTATCGAGGCGGTGCTGGCCGCGGACCCCGAGGTGATTGTTGTCGCGGCCGACGTGCAGGATTCACCGCAGCTGGCCGCCTGGCAGCGCTGGCCATCCTTGTCCGCGGTGCAGAACGGGCATGTCTATGCCGTCCCCCGTGAGCGGCTGGTGCGGCATACCCCGAGGATCCTGGAGGGCGCCGAGGAATTGTGCGTAATTCTTGAAGGGGTGCGTAAGAAATAACAATTGCAGGAGCGGCGTCACCTACATCCCTCTAGGCGATGCCGCTCCTGCATTATTTGTTGCGCTCGTGTTGCCAGAGGACATCCGGCTCGCCGGCCGCCTTGTTTAGATGCCGTGCCATCACAAACAACAGGTCAGAAAGGCGATTCAGGTATTTAATGGCGTCCCTGTTCACGGCTTCAGCTTTGGATAGACTGTGTAGACGACGTTCGCTGCGCCGGCAGATGGCCCGTGCGAGGTGACAGGCCGCGGCGGCGCTACAGCCACCGGGCAGGATAAATTCCTTCAGCGGCGGCAGGTCAGCGTTTAATGCATCCAGTTGTTGCTCCAGCCCGGCTACCCGCTGTGCGCTGATAACGGTGGCCCCGGGGATGCACAGTTCGCCACCCAGATCGAACAGGGTATGCTGGATATCAATCAATGTAGACTGCAACGCGTCGTCCAGCGGGTTGCACAGCAGCATGCCGAGTGCGCAGTTCAGTTCATCCACAGTGCCCATGGCTTCAACACGCAGGCTGTCTTTTGCGACGCGCGAACCATCACCGAGTCCGGTACTGCCATCATCGCCGGTCCGGGTGTAGATTTTCGAGAGACGGTTAGCCATATCAGCTGTCAACCAGGCGGTATTCAACGGGGACCACGATATCAATGGTCTGTCCCTGCAACCAGCGTGCGGCTCCCGGCAGGCTGGCGAACTGCAGGCATTGCATGGCGGCCCTGTCGAGGATGCCGTAACCGGATGTTTCTTCCAGGTGCAGGCCCGTGATGGAGCCGTCCGCATCGATGTGCAGTTCCAGCCTGACGATGCCCTGCCAGCCCTTGCGGCGTGCGATCGCGGGGTAGGTGAGTTCCCGGCTGATCAGTTCCATGACACTGTTGCGTAAATGGCGGTCGGTTTCCTCCCGCTGCAGTACAGGGTTGCTGGCAACCGCTGCAGCAGTGCTGCTTGTCTCGACGCTGGCTGCCGCTTGCCGGGTTTGCACCGGGCTTGCGCTGCGCGCCGGGTGCGGTGTGCTGTAGTGGCGCGCGGCAATGGTGCTTGCCACATAGGCCACACCGGCCACAGCCGCTTCAGCCTGCTGTGGTGGCTCTGGAGTATCGGCGACGGGGCGTGCGGCTGCTTCGGTGGACGGTGCCGCCTGCTTGCCGCTGTCACCGGCCCGCTGCGTGATGGACAGTTGCAGAGCATGGCCGCTATTGCCGGGCGTATACGCGGGCATCTGCCATGCACTCAGTACTGCCGCATGCGCGGCCACCGAGAGGCACAGGAACCAGTTGAGGTTATGAGTAATCACTAGGTGTT
Source organism: Gammaproteobacteria bacterium (assembly GCA_049664445.1). Lineage (GTDB taxonomy): Bacteria > Pseudomonadota > Gammaproteobacteria > UBA9214 > UBA9214 > UBA9214. Next base: position 10,036 of record JBATFE010000037.1, on the reverse strand, counting down.
GCCGAAGTCTTTCGAAACCGTGAACAGTATAGTCCTTTCCGGCAAGGGATAGGCATTGTATACCCCCGGTGAAAAGCTGCTGCTGACCCCGTATTCGAAATATTCTTCATCGAAGATGTTGTTGACCCCGGCGGTCAGGCGCATACCCAGGTACATGTGGCTGAGCCTGGCATCAACGGTGGTGTAGGCAGGGATCTTTTCCCCGAAGCTGTTGGACTGGTCGTTGTCAAAGTACTGGCTGTCGACATAGTTGACCGCGATAGTCAGGTCCGTTGCCGCGGTTGGCTGCCAGATACCGGACAGGCTGGCCTTGTTTTCCGGCACCAGCGGCACGGTATTGCCCTGATAGGGCCCGTCGGTGAATCGTGATCGCATATAGGTATAGTTTCCCTGCAGGCTGACACGGTCATTGATGTCGATCGTGCCGTTCAGTTCGAGTCCGTAGCGTTCGGTCGGGTCAAGGTTGATGTTGGTGAAGGTCACCGGGTCGAAGTGTATTTCGTTCTTCAGGCGCAGGTAATAGGCATTCGCTGTGCCGGAGAACCGGCCCTGTTGGTAATGTGTGCCCAGGTCGACGCCATTGCCGGTTTGCGGGTCCAGTGGCGAGAACACCCGCGTAAAGTTGTTTGGATCAATTTCGAACAGTTCATCGACTGTTGCGACGCGCGCACTGCGGGTCCACTTGAGGTAAGCGGCGCTACTGGCAATGATCTGTTTTTCAATGCCGGCTTCCAGCATGTAGACGCGGTAGCTGTCATCATAATCCGCTGCGCCACTCTCGGACATGTCGGCCGCGCCGGGTGCGTTCGGGTCGAACCTGTCCTTGCCATCCTGACTGATCCACTGCAGGCGGGCACCCAGGTTGAGGGTGGTGTCCGTCGTAACCGCGGTGGTTGAGTCGGCATAGAGGCCGGTCGATTGCTGGTCAATATGTATGCGGTGGATCGGTGTATCGATGCTGCTGCGATTCAGAGACCGGTCAGAGTCATAGTCGCTGTTGTAATAGTCCAGCCCGACGGTTGTTTGCGATGGTTTGCCAAGCAAGCGGTGCGGGGCGATGACGCGGGGCGTAAAGGACCAGGTTTTCAGGTCGGAGTCGAGATAGTTTGAGAACAGGCCGCCAAAATCATAATCGCCGAAAAAGGCCTTCTGGTTTTTCTTGCGGTAGCCGAAGTCAACGACCGCCTCGCTGCCGTTGTCCCAGTAATGGGTAAACCCCGGGTTGATGTGGTAGCCGTTTTGATCGGCATAATCATCGGGCGTACTGGTGCCGCGGCGATCGTTTTCCAACTGGTTGATACCGAGCGCGGGATTGACGTTGCGCGCACCCGGCAAGTCAAGGTCCTGGTCGAACCCGTCAAGCTTCAGGAAATACTCGTTGTTTATATGGCTGTAGCGAAAGTCTGAAATAATGTTCTTTTCATCCAGATCATTATTGTCGCGGTAACCGTCGCTGCTAAGTGCATGTGCGCCGACGAAGGCGGCAAACGCCCCGCGATTGTGGCTGAGGTGGGCGTCCAGTTGTTGCGTGTCCAGGCTGCCAAGACCGGCCTTGATGAAGGTGGTGGTACCCGCCTTGTCCGGTTGCCGGGTAATGATGTTGATGGCGCCGCCGACGGCGCCATCACCGTAGAGCACGGCGCCGCTGTTGCGGGTGATCTCGATACGCTCGATGCTCTGCAGGGGGATGGCGCCGAAGTTCACGCTCGACAGGTCAACGTCATTCAGTCGACGGCCATCCAGCAGGATCAGGGTGTTTTGTGTGGCGGCGGCACCAAAGCCGCGGATATCGACGTTCGCCGAGGTGCCGTTGTTGCCGAACAGGCTGCGACCCAGAACACCGGCCTCCCGGCCCAGCAATTCAGGCAGGGTGCGCGCTGTGCTGTCCTCGATATCAGCGGCTGTGATGATGGTGGTATTGCCACGTGCCCGGGTGTTCACCGTGTCCAGGCGCGTGGCGGTCACCAGGATATTTCCTGACGCCCCGGTTTGCGCAATGGCGACAGTGGCAGACAGGCCGAGGATTGCTGCAGCCGCCAGCCAGGTGTAGGGGTTTGTCATTCGGTTCTCCCTGTCACAGCACCACCCCGTGCCGAGGACATGTTTGCTGCGGAGAGTGAATGACAGAGAGACAATGCAAGCTGCCAGCATTGCCCTCCGCAATACGGTTACGATACGTCAGGCCGGTCTCCGGACTCACGAGCGGGAATTTCCCTGGTGAATCGCCTTCCCGCGCAGTTGCGCAGTGGCCTGTTGATTCACCTGGTCTCGTTTACCGTTGCGGGGGCAGCGCCGGGATTGTCATTGGGTTGACGCACCGGCTTCCCGTTTCATCCCCTGGACGAACATCCTCGGGACACCTGAAACTAGGCGTGCAACTCTACGGCCGGCACGATCTGATGTCAAGAAAAGCCTGTATTTAAAGGCTTTCTAAACAGACTCGCAGGTGCTTGTCTGATCGATAAGATCGTCCAGTCGCGACCGATAGTCCGTGGTCGCAAAGACCGCTTGCGTGTTGGCGGCCACTGTCTTGCGGCGTTGCTGTTCGTGTGCCAGGTAGTACTTGACCTGCGCTGCAAATTCCGGCAAGGAACGGCAGGCGACCGTTTGCCTGCCGGGTTCGGTCGTGCGCAGCAATGGTTGCCAGTCGCAGATCTGGAAACCGCCTGCCGCAGGGATTTCGTAATACTTCATATTGAAGCCATTGGGTGTATCGATATGATGCAGGTTCAGGGAAATCTTTGAGCAGGCATAGACCTTGAGGCTGTCAGCCAGTGAGAGTGCGCCGTGATGCCTGACTCCATGGCAGTTGCGCCAGCCGCGGCCCCATACCGCTACCGGCGTGTCGAGCCGGGTATTCAGGTAACGGATCAGTGCACCGCGTTCCGGGTAGTACGTTCCGACAAAGGCCACGTCAGCAGTAAAGCGCTTGCGATCCCGCGCGGAAAGGGGGCCCACGGTATGGAACTCCCTCGAGACGCCGAACGGGAAATACACCAGTTTGTCCGGGCAGGCGGGCCGAAGTGCCTCGTAGCTGCCGCGATAGGAGACCAGCAGTCTGTCCGCAAAGCCGGCCGCCTCGTCAATGCGCGCCCGTGCCTGCGCCGTGAGGATGTCGCCCCACCAGTAGATAATCCTGAGGCCGGGCGAGTGCTGGCGCAGTTGCCTGGCGGTCTGCCGGTCGAGCGTGCCCTGAACGCTGAGCAACAGGTCCCATCGGGAATGGCTCATGGCCTCCAGCAGTTGTTGGCGATGCCGTCGATGCCACGCACTTTTACGATCTTCTCCCGGTCGCAGGGTGGTTGCAGCCAGTGCAATACGATCACGCAGTGACTTGCGGTTGTGATAACAGCAGTCGACCCGGTGGCCGCTCTCGTGCAGGGCAGCGGCGATGATCTCTGTCCACATGCCGCTCCAGTAAGGACCCTCGATAAAGATCTTCAACACGAATACCCGGCGCGACAGCTAGCCTGGCAGCCACAGCGTTCCGTGCGGTCCCGCGACGGCCTGCAGCGGGTGCTGGTAGAGGCGTTCCAGGTGGCTATGCGTCAGCACCCCGGCGGCACTGCCCTGTGCCGTTTCACCGTCACCAAATAACAGCAGGAAACGGTTGCAGTAGCGGCTGGCAAGGTTAATGTCATGCATGACAAAGAGCAGCGCCTTGTGGTCGTGTTGTGCCTGTTGCTGTAACAGTTCAAGCATGCTGATCTGGTGATGGATGTCGAGGTGATTGGTGGGTTCATCGAGTAACAGCAGTTGCGGGTCCTGCGTCAGCAGGCAGGCAATCCCCAGTCGTCGCCGTTCGCCACCGGAGAGCGTCGTGACGAGGCGCTGCTCCATGTCATCAAGGTCGACCGCCTGCAATGCCGCGCGTGCCCTGGCAACATCCTGTTCACTTTCCCATTGTAACGGACCTATCCAGGGATGGCGGCCGCTGAGTACGGTTTCGATGACGTTGGCGGGGAAGGCGTCAGTGTGATCCTGGAATAACAGGCCAATGTGTCGGGCGATGGTCCTGCGTGGCAGTTTTTGCAGCGACTGGTCATGTAGCCTGATGTCGCCGGCCAGCGGTGGTCGCAGGCCGGCCAGCGTGTGCAGCAACGTGGTCTTGCCGCTGCCATTGCGGCCGAGAATGCAGCAGCGGTCACCGGCATCGACGGAAAAATCCAGTGCGTCACAGACCCGGGTGGTGCCGATCGTTACGCACAGTCCACTGGTTTCGAGGAGAGGCATGGTGCGTTAACGGGCCTCGCCGTGCACGTCGCGACCGTGGTGCAGCAACAGCAGGAACAACGGCACGCCGACCAGGGCCGTGAGTACACCAACAGGCAGCTGGCGCGGTGCAAGCAGCGTGCGCGCCAGTGTGTCCGCGATGATGAGCAGGCTGCCGCCGAGTAATGCGGCCGCCGGTAACAGCAGGCGGTGATCGCGTACCCCGGCGAGACGCAGCATGTGCGGCACGATGAGGCCGACAAACCCGATGCTGCCGGCCAGCGTCACGGCGGTTGCGGATAACAGTGAGGCCAGCAGGTAGAGGAAGCGCCGTAGTGGTACCACGCTGATGCCCAGTGCGGCCGCCGTTTGCTCGCCGTGGGTGAATATGTTCAGTGACCGGCCGATGGCGATCGCCAGCAACAATCCGATAGCCAGTACCAGCAGTCCGGCGGTGGACGACGAGGCATAGGACAGATCACCCATCAGCCAGAAGAGCATGCCGCGCAGACCCTGGTCCGGGCTGAGTGCCAGCAGAAATCCGATCACGGCACCCCAGCCGGCTGCAATGACGACGCCGGTGAGCAGCAGGCGGTTGCTGGTCCAGTTGCCGCTGCCATGGGCAAGGCCGAATACCAGCAACATGGAGAACAGCGCGCCGCTGAATGCGGCACTGTGCAGGCCGAGGCTGCCAAGGCCCAGCAGCAGGGCAAGCAACGCGCCGGTGGCGGCACCCCCGGAGACACCCAGCACGTAGGGATCAGCCAGGGGATTGCGTAACAGCACCTGCATCAGGGTACCGGCGACCGACAGCAGGGCACCGGTGGTGAAGGCCGCGAGGGCACGTGGCCAGCGCAGTTCCATGATGACCTGTGTGGCAACCCCGTCGCCTGTGCCGGAGAATACCGCCAGCAGACCCTGCCAGCCGATCGCGACGCTGCCGCTGACCAGGCTGAACAGCAGGCTGACAAGGGTAAGGATCAGCAATAAGGCAAGGAGTATCAGTGCGCGCATGCGGCATGCGGTGTCATTGCAGTCGGGGTGACATGCTCACTGGCAACGGGATGGCGGCCCTGCGTCGTGTGTACGGTATCCGGATAGAGGACGTTCATCGCAGGCTGATAATCGGCCAGTCGTTATTGCGGGCGTGCCGTTCCAGTATTTCATCCGGGTCAACAGCCACCGGGTGGGTCACCTTGTTGAGCAGTGGCAGGTCATTGTGCGAGTCACTGTAGAACCAGCTGTCTTGCAGTGAATGGTGATTTTCCTCAAGCCAGTCCGAGAGTCGCGCCACCTTGCCATCCTGGAAGCAGGGGATACCGGATACCTTGCCGCTATATTGACCCTCCACGATCTCCGCCTCGGTTGCGAGCAGGTGGGGTACGTCGTACAGCTCGACGATCGGGGCGGTAATGAATCGATTGGTTGCGGTAATCACCACCAGTGTGTCCCCCTGCTGTCGATGCCGGTCAATCAATGCCTGTGCCCTGGGCAACAGTATCGGGGTAATCTTTTGCTCAATGTATTGTCTGCGCCATTGCTGCAGTGTATCGACACGGTGTTCGGACAAGGGGCGCAGCTGGAAATCCAGAAATTCATGAATATCCAGTTCGCCCACCTTGTACTGGTCATAGAAGCGACGGTTTTCGCGGGCATAGAGTTCAGCATCCACGATTCCCTGCTCAACCAGAAAACAGCCCCAGAGGTAATCACTGTCGCCGGCAATCAGGGTGTTGTCGAGGTCAAAAAGGGCAAGGCTCACCTGCATGGCTCCTGTCGATAAAATGCCGCCAAGCATACACCAACGGGAAACATGCAGCGCCTGTGGCAACGGTCTGCGGATTGCTCCCGACGCACAGCTATGGGAGAATGAAACCAAAGGACACACACAGTCAAGGTTACTTAGGTGATTGATCCAGATGGATTTAGGCCAAATGTAGGCATTATTCTGTCTAACCCGCAGGGGCAGCTGTTATGGGCGCGACGTATCGGTCAGAACGCCTGGCAGTTTCCGCAGGGCGGCATGCGCTCGGATGAAACCCCGGCCGAGGCCATGTATCGCGAGTTGGCAGAAGAGGTGGGTTTACAGTCGGAGCATGTCGAGTTGATGGGTGCAACCCGTGGCTGGTTGCGCTACCGTCTGCCGCGGCAGTATATCCGTCGCAAGAGTCGCCCGGTCTGTATCGGGCAAAAGCAGGTCTGGTTCTTGCTGCGCATGTTATGTACAGACAAGTCCGTGTGTCTCGACCAGGCTGACAAGCCCGAATTTGATTGCTGGCGCTGGGTCGATTACTGGCAGCCACTGGATGAAGTGGTTGCCTTCAAGCGCAACGTCTACAGGAAAGCGCTGAGCGAGCTGGCACCCTTGTTGTTTCCCGATGGTGTGCCGCAGTCTGAAAAAGAATAAGTTTACACAGGCCCGACCGTTCGCGACCGGGTCACTCCCTGTTTTGCCTGGCACTTTTTTCCACCTTCAAACACTGGTCTTGAATACATGCTGGATGCGCTGCGACGAATTATTCAGGAAGTAAATTCAGCACCTGACCTTGAGCAGGCGCTGGACATTATCGTGCGGCGCGTGCGTGAATCGGTGGGGGTGGATGTTGCCTCCGTTTATCTGAAGGATGTCGAGCATGGACAGTATGTCCTGAGCGCCACGGAAGGTCTGAGAAAAAGTGCCATCGGTAACGTGCGCCTGGGTCTGGGTGAAGGACTGGTGGGTATGGTCGGCGAGCGTGAAGAGCCGGTCAATATTGAAGATGCACCCAGCCATCCGCGCTATCGCTTTGCGAGTGAGACGGGCGAGACTCCCTACCATGCCTTCCTCGGTGTGCCGATTATCCAGTACGGTACCGTGCTCGGGGTGCTGGTCGTCAGGCAACGCGAGCATCGCCGCTTTGCGGAAGAGGAAGAGGCCTTCCTGGTTACCCTGGCCGCGCAACTGGCCGGAGCCATCACGCATGCGGGTGCCAGTGGCGACATTGCCCACGCGCTGCAGCCGAGCGCAGATGTTTCGGCTGTCCTGAACGGCTTGCCGGGATCCCCGGGCATCGCCACGGGGCAGGCACGGGTGGTCTATCCACCGGCCAACCTGGAGGTGGTTCCGGATCGTGTCATTACGGACATCGATGCGGAGATTGAGAGCTTCCGGGCGGCTGTCAATGCGGTACAGGATGACATGCGTGACTACGCCAACCGCATGTCATCCATTTTACCGGCGGAAGAGCTGGCACTGTTTGATGCACTGTTGATGATGCTCGGTGGCGACAGCCTCATGGGTGAAACCATCGAACGTATCCGTGCCGGTAACTGGGCGCCGGGTGCGTTGCGGGAAACCATCGGGCAACACGTGCGGGTATTCGAGTCCATGGAGGATTCCTATATGCGTGAGCGCGCCAGTGACATTCGTGACCTTGGCCGCAGGATCCTGACCCGTATACAGAGTGACGTGCCAGCCAGCAACGTGTTCTATCCGCAGACCATACTGGTGGGTGAAGAGATCAGCGTCGGGCAGCTTGCGGAGATACCGGTCGGGAATCTCGCGGGTATTGTCTCGGCGAGTGGTTCAAGTTCCTCGCATGTGGCGATCCTGGCGCACGCCATGGGTGTACCTGCCGTAATGGGTGTTGCCGACATGCCCGTCGCTCGTCTCGACGGGCAGATGATTATCGCTGATGGCTATCATGGTGATGTATATATCAATCCGTCGGAACTGGTACGCCGTGAATTCCTGCGTTTGCAGGCGGAAGAAACGGAGCTCACGGAGGTTCTGAAGAATATTTCCGGACAGCCTTCCGTGACGCCGGACGGTGTGAGTATCCCGCTGTACCTGAATATCGGTCTGTTATCGAGTGTCGAGAACGAGGTGCGCGATTACGGTGACGGTGTCGGCCTGTATCGCACCGAGATCCCGTTCCTGATGCAGGACAGGTTTCCCGGCGAAGAGCTGCAGCTGCGTATCTATCGCAAGGCGCTGGAAGCCTTTGCGCCGCGGCCGGTCTCCCTGCGTACCCTCGATGTGGGCGGTGACAAGAGTCTCTCCTATTTTCCGGTAAAGGAAGACAATCCCTTTCTCGGCTGGCGCGGTATTCGCATCTCACTGGATCATCCCGAGATCTTTCTGACCCAGATACGTGCCATGCTGCGTGCCAGTGTCGGCCTCAACAACCTGACCATTCTGTTGCCGATGATATCCACGGTGACGGAACTGGATCACGCCCTGTTGCTCATTAACCAGGCACGGGGTGAACTGCTGGAAGAAGGTGAGCAGGTGCTACGGCCGCCAGTGGGTATCATGATCGAGGTGCCCTCCGCGGTGTACCAGGTCACTGCCATGGCTAAACGTGTCGATTTCTTTTCCATCGGCACCAACGATCTGACGCAGTACCTGCTTGCCGTGGACCGCAACAATACCCGCGTTGCCGGCTTGTACCAGACGCTGCACCCGGCCGTGCTGGGTGCCATCAGGCAGGTCATCGAACAGGCGCATGTACTGGGTAAACCGGTGAGTGTCTGTGGCGAAATGGCCGGTGATCCGGCAGCCGTGCTGGCATTGATGGGCCTGGGCGTGAACAGCCTGAGCATGAGTGCCAGCAATCTGCCCCGTGTTAAATGGGTTATTCGCAGTTTTACACAGGATGAGGCCCGGGACCTGCTGCGGCAGGCATGGTTGCTGGAAGAGCCGCGCGCGATTCGGGAACTGTATAACAGCGTGCTCGAGCAGGGTGGTCTGGGTGGCCTGATTCGCCCCGGTAATTGATCATCAACGCGGTTGGGTGCTTGTTAATTAGAATACCCTGATATAGGATTATTCTAAATTTCTACAATTACCTTGAGCGAGGATAGTCTGATGGCAAGTTACCGTAAGTATCTTATTGTATTTGCAGGAATTATTTCATTTTCTGCGAATGCCGCTGATTGGCAGCCGTTGCCGGAAGCCGCGCCTGCCCCGGCGGATAACCCGACCACGGCCGCGAAGGTCGAACTGGGCCGCATGCTGTTCATGGATCCACGCTTTTCCTCAACCGGTACAGTGTCCTGTAATTCATGCCACAACGTGATGCTCGGTGGTGAAGATAACCGCCCGGTTTCCATGGGCGTGCATGGCAAGACCGGCGGGCGCAGTGCGCCGACGGTGTGGAACTCGGGTTTCAGTTCCGTCCAGTTCTGGGATGGTCGAGCCGCTTCCCTGGAAGAGCAGGCGAAGGGACCGGTTACCAATCCCATCGAAATGGGGATGGGCGAACTGGAAGAAGCCATGAACCGGGTACGTGACATCCCGGGTTACAAGCCCTATTTTGAAAAGGCATTTGGCACGGACAACCCGATGACGGTTGATAATGCCGCAAAGGCCGTTGCTGCCTATGAGCGCACTCTGATCACGCCGAACAGTCCCTATGACCGTTACGTAAAGGGTGACAAGAAGGCGCTCACAGCACAGCAGGTGCGGGGGATGGACAGTTTCGCGAGTGTTGGTTGTACTGGTTGCCACTCCGGCCCGGCCTTCAATGGCCCGGCCATGGAGGCCGGCACCGGGTTCTTTATGAAAGAGCCGACCTTCACGGATAACGACTACGTCAAGCAGTACACGTTAACCGAGGATAGCGGACGTTTAATGGTGACCAATAATGAAGCCGACAAGCATCTGTGGAAGGTACCCACGTTGCGCAATATTTCCATCACCGCCCCGTATTTCCATAACGGTGCCGTACCAACAATGGATGAAGCCGTGCGTGTCATGGCCAAGGTCCAGCTTAACCAGGACCTGACGGACGAACAGGTAGCGGATATCGTTGCCTTTCTTGACGCGTTGACCGGTGAATTC
>JBATFE010000036.1:0-12757 GCA_049664445.1 Gammaproteobacteria bacterium | reverse complement strand
CCGCCAGGACCGCATGCACCGCTAGCCGGCGCACCCTGCACGGCCAGCACACCGGAACGACCCGGCACCTCAGCCCACAGCACCGGACTCGTCGGTATGGCGGCCTGGTCCAGGGATGCGAAGGTATCCCGCAATGTCCCCAGCGTATCACCTGCCGCCTGCCAGCCGGCTATCAGGCGTTGCATGACAGGCTGCAGCGCCATGCCTTCCAGTTCCGCATGCAGTGTATAGACATGGCCGTCGGGCAAGGCCTTGCGACTGGCCTCCAGCACCACCTCGTGCACATTGGCCGCAGAGATATCATCACAGCCAATCAATTCATCGAGCGTCGGCAGCGTCGTCGGAATCTGCAGACACGCCGAGGCAACCCCCTCCATTAGCGGGTAAAATGCCGACTCGCCGCGGACGTCACTGGCATAGCGGAAGCCGAATGCTTCTTCCAGCGCCAGCGCATGGGCATTGATCTGCCAGCCTGCCGCACCGATCACCTCGGCCTGACAGCCAAACACGTCCTGGAATGCGTCCAGCGCGCGCTGCATCTCACGCCGTGTCCACTCGGCATTTTTTTTAGCCACGAAGTCCTGCCAGCGAATGTGGTCATAACAGTGAATACCGACCTCATGACCGGCTGCAGCCACCTCGCGCATGACGTGTCCGGCGCGGCGGCCGATATCTGGCCCGGGCAACAATGTGCCGTACATCAGGGTCTTCAGGCCGTAATGGCTGGCCACCGAGGTGCGCCGTACCTTGGCGAGAAACCCCGGCCGAAACACCCGCCGCAACGCCCGCCCGGTATGATCCGGTCCAAGGCTGAACAAAAAGGTTGCCCGAACCCGGTGCTTGTCGAACAGGCGTAACAGCGCCGGCACCCCGTCCAGCGTGCCGCGCAGGGTATCGACATCAACCTTCAGTGCAATCCGCACAAGTACTCCTCCAGGGTGATAGCAATGGATGCAGAACGAACACAGCAAGCTACCCGTTATTATTAAATGGCCACGGAATCCACGAAAGGACACGGAAAGATTTCTTGTAAAGCAGTTATTCTTCCGTGTTATTCCGTGGATTCCGTGGCTAAAACCATCTATTTAAAAGTTGAACCAGTACTAGTCATCCAGCAAGGCACGCGCCTCGGCCACCTCGCCACGGTACGCCTCGAAAATTCCCCTGAGGGCATCGCGCACGTCCACCAGCGGTTCCCAGTCCAGCTCCTGCCGCGTATTCTCGATCCAGGGCACACGCGTCTGGATGTCCTGGTAACCCTCGCCATAGTATTTTGAGGAACTCACATCCACCAGTGTCACCTGTTTGGCACCCGGGCTGTACTCCGGAAAGTCCATGGCGATCTCCAGCATCATCTCCGCCAGCTCGCGCACCGACAGGTCATTCTTCGGGTTACCGATGTTGTAGATCTTGCCGGTCGCCGCACCGTCCTTGTTCTCGATAATCTTCACCAGCGCCGCCACACCGTCACTGTAGTTGGTAAAACTGCGGCGCTGCTGACCGCCATCCACCAGCTTGATCGGTTCGCCGCGGGCAATGTGCCCGAGGAACTGGGTCACCACCCGCGAACTGCCTTCCTTGGCTGTGTGCAGGCTGTCGAGCCCGGGGCCAATCCAGTTGAAAGGCCGGAACAGGGTGTAGTCGAAACCCTGCTGCTGGCCGTAGGCGGCAATGACGCGGTCCATCAACTGCTTGGAGCAGGAATAGATCCAGCGTGGTTTGGTCAGCGGCCCCAGCATCAGCGTCGACTCGTACGGATGGAACTCACTGTCGGTGCACATGCCATAGACCTCGGAGGTCGAGGGGAACAGCACCCGTTTCCTGTACTTGACGCAATGGCGGACAATGGGCAGGTTCGCCTCGAAGTCCAGCTCGAACACCGCCAGCGGGTCCTGCACGTAGGTCGCCGGCGTGGCAATCGCCACCAGCGGCAGCACCACATCGCATTTCTTGATGTGGTACTCAACCCATTCGTGGTTGATGGTGATGTCACCTTCAAAAAAATGGAAACGCTCGTGATCCATCAGGTCGGCAACGCGCATGGATTGCATGTCCATGCCATAGACATGCCATGAAGTGGTTTCAAGAATCAGCTTCGACAAATGGTGACCGATAAAACCGTTCACCCCGAGGATTAGAATATTCACATTATTGCTCCCGTAAGAATTCCTGTTAATTAAGTTCCAGTTCTGCTGTACCAAAGAGAGCCCGGAAGCCCGCTTTATCCAGTGGCCTGCCATCTACGGCAAGGGCGGTCAGCTCAAGCTGGTGGCCGTCGACGCAGTCTGCGCGGCAACGGCCATGCTGCCAGTAGAGCCGCGGTGCATGACCGAGTGCCGGGCGGGCACGGTAGTAGCTACCCAGCACCTGCAGCTTGACCCCCTTTATGATGAAAAACGCACCCGGATAGGGAGGTGCCACAGCGCGGATCAGGTTATGTATGGCGCCGGCCGGTCTCAGCCAGTCGATGCGACCGTCCTCGGGCCGACGACCGCCAAAATAGCTGCCGGCTGACAGGTCCAGCGCGGTCTCCTGCGCACGACCTTGCAGCAGCAACGGCACACAGCGCAGCAATAGCTGTTCTGCCGCACAGGTCAACTTCCGGAATACCGCATGCGCGGTATCGTTTGGCAAGATGGCCACCGCCTGCTGGTCAACCAGGGCACCGGCATCCGGCTTCATCTCCATGCGATGCAGGCTAACCCCGGTTTCCGTTTCACCGTGCAGCACGGCCCAGTTAACGGGCACGCGGCCGCGGTACTTCGGCAACAGGGAACCGTGCAGATTGTAGGCACCGGTCGCGGGAATCGCCAGCAGTTCCGCGCCCAGCATTTGGCGGTAATAAAACGAAAACAGCAGATCCGGCTGGCAGGCACGTACCTGCTCGAGCACCTCTGCGGCATTCGGATCAGAGGGTGTAATCACCGGGATATCATTCAGTATTGCCAGTTCGGCGACGCTGGAAAACCAGATGTTCTCGTCAGGATCGTCAACATGCGTCACCAGCAGTCGAACATCAAGGCCGAGCGCAAGCAATACCGACAAGCCACATACACCGACATCATGGTAGGCAAACACCACGACACGCCCGGGCGAACCACTCATGATTCGCCGCTGTCCTGCGACTGCTCGCACGGCTGCAGTACCGTGCCAACCAGAAAACGTGGACGCTGGCGTATCTGCACATAAATCCTGCCAATATATTCACCCAGCATGCCGATACCGAAGAGCAGGATACCGATGAGGAAAAAGGCGATGGCAAATAATGTGAACAAGCCTTCCACTTCCGGCCCGATCATGAGCCGGCGCACGCCGAGGTAGATAACGAACAAAAAGGAAATTACGGCGATACCCATGCCGACCAGCGAAAACATCTGCAGCGGCACAATCGAGAAACTGGTCATCAGGTCGAAATTCAGGTGGATCAGCTTGAACAGGGAATACTTTGATTCACCGGCTGCACGTTCCTCGTGCTCCACCACCACCTCGACCGGGTTGCCGGCAAAGGTATAGGCGAGCGCTGGAATAAAGGTCTGCGATTCACGCGAGTCGAGAATGGCCTGGATGATCTCCCGGTCATAGGCCCTGAACATGCAGCCCTGGTCTGTCATCTGGATACTGGTAATTTTCTCCCGCAACCAGTTCATGGCACGCGAGGCCCAGTGCCGCCAGCGACTGTCACGACGCATGTTGCGTATGGAACCCACATAGTCGTGCCCTTTGTCGATTTCCAACAGCAACTTGGGAATCTCTTCCGGCGGGTTCTGTAAATCCGCGTCCAGGGTAATAACAACGTTCCCCTGCGAGTATTCAAAGCCGGCCGTGAGTGCCGCATGCTGTCCGGCATTGGCACGCAGCAGCACGACGCGCGTCACATCCGGGCGTTCCTGGTATTGCTTGCGCAACAGCCCGGGCGAGCGGTCATGGCTGCCATCGTCGACCAGCACCACTTCATATCTGCGGTCAAGCTTGTCGAGCAGCGGGTACAGGCGTGCAAACAGCAGCGGCAACACGTCCTGCTCGTTGTACACCGGTATTATGATTGACAGTTCAGGCTGCTGCATTGATTTAATCTGCGTGCTCCAGGTTACTGATCCGCTTTATATCTCGCCCGATACAATGGCAGTCACCGTCGCGCACACCTGTTCAACATCTGCCCCGGTCATTGCCGGGAACAGTGGCAACGTCAGTGTCTGTGCACCGATCCTTTCGGCGACAGGAAAATCACCCTCACCATAGCCAAACCGGCGATACAGGGAAAACAGGTGTATGGCAGGATAGTGAGTGCCGACGGCGATGCCATGCTCGCTGAAGAGCGACAGCATCCCGGCGCGGGTTTTGCCAAGCGCGACATGATCGATGCAGACACAGAACATGTGCCAGCTATGGCCCTCGCCATCAGCCGGCAACACCAGCACATCACTGGCCGACAGTCGCTGGAAATACTGCTGCACCAGTTCATGACGCCGCCGGTTAAAGCCGTCAAGCCTCGCCAGCTGTGCGAGACCGACGGCGGCGTTGACATCCGGCAGGTTCATTTTGCCACCCCAGGCGGCAACATCGATATTGCCTTCGCTGTCTTTATCCATGCCATGAAAGCGCAGCTGTTCCAGCCGCTTGATAAAGGCCGCGTCATTGCTGGCGACGGCACCGCCCTCGATGGTGGTCATGTTCTTGTTGGGATGAAAACTGAAACACACCGGGTTGCCGCTGGCACCAATCTTCCTGCCCTGGTATTCGGTGCCGATTGCCTGTGCCGCATCCTCCAGCAGCAGCAGCCCATGTTCTGCCGCCAGCGCATACAGCGGCTCCATGTCGACAGCAAGGCCGGCGAAGTGTACCGGAATCACCGCGCGCGTATTTGGCGTCAGTGCTGCCGCGACCGCCTCTGCATCAAGGTTGCGGCTGTGCAGGTCTACCTCGACGAACACGGGACGCGCGCCGACGCGCAACACCACATTGGCGGTTGCAACAAAGCTGATGGCCGGGACGATGACCTCGTCACCGGGACCGATGCCGGCCGCCAGCAATGCTGCCTCCAGCCCGCTGGTGGCCGAGTTGAATACCCGAACCTGCACACCGCCGCCAACATAGTCGGCCAGCGCCTGTTCCAGTTGCTGTACTTTCGGCCCGCTGGTGATCCAGCCGGATTCGAGCACCTCGCGAACCGCGCGCAGTTCCGCTTCCCCGATAGAGGGTCGTGTGAACGGTAATATGGTCATGAACGCGCCAGTACCGTCACCCCAAGAATGATAATGCCGATACCCAACAGCCGACCCGGGGTGAGTGACTCGCCGAACAGGGCATAGGCCGCGAACGCATTGACGACATAGCCCACGGACAACATGGGATAGGCGATACTGACATCGACACGGGACAGCGCCAGTATCCAGATAATCACACTGATGCCATAACAAAACAGACCGACCCATAACCAGGGTTCGGCCATCAGCTGGCCCGCAACCGGCAACGCATTGCCTGCACTCAATTCAATGGCACCGGTGTCTCTCACGCTGGCCTTCAACGCCAGCTGTGCAACGGCATTCAGCAATACGCCGATCATGATGAGTGTAAAGGCAGGCAGTGTCATCGCGGCATTATATAGGACGCCGGTATGGAATGCCCGGGGGTATAACGGCGGGTAATTCCCGGCTGTCTGCCATGTTTGTCATGGTTTTACCACGGCCGTACGCCGCGGGCTGCTGTAGATAATGCGCAGCGGCTCCAGCAGTGGCCGGTATTTTTCGAGGTCATGCGCGCGGAATACCGCCACTGCCTGATCGGCCGCGGCCCAGCGGTCGAGGAACGCCTGCTCGCTGCCAATCCAGCGCTGCGGTTCCTGCTGGATGCCCATCTTCATTTCGTCCGTCACAATCACCAGGGTCAGTGGCTGTTTCAGGTAAAAGGCCAGCGACTGCGGATAGCTGGCCAGGGCAAACACCTCGGTGCCTGGCGGTACATTGGCGTGGATCGCCCGGGCCAGATCATGGCTGGAACGGGAAGCAGCCAGCGACTGGAACCCCAGTACCATCAGCTGTGCGGCCAGCAAGGCCAGCAGGCCGATGGCTGCAATGTGGGCGGTACGCAAGCGGCGCATGCCATTGGCCAGTACTGCCGCAACGGCATACAGGCCTGCAGCAGCAAAGATCCAGGGGCGGTAGGCGAGGTACATGTCCGCACTGATGACGTCGCTTGCCAGCAAGCTTATCTGCCACCCGGTGAGCAGCAGGGCCACGGCCATGATCGCGAGCAGCCAGCCGTCAACCCGGTGATAACCCTCCGTGGCCAGCCGGCGCCCTGCCATGATGGCCACCACCGGCATCATGGGCAGGATATAGGAGGGCAACTTTGACTGGCCGGCGGAAAAGAACACGAACACCACCAGCGCAAACGACCACAGGAAACGCGCGGCATCGAATCCCGGCTCAGCGGGGGGACGCAATGAAAATTCCGGACGCAGCAGGCTTTTCAATGCCAGTGCCACCCACGGGAAGATGCCCAGTAAAAATACCGGGATGAAATACCAGTAGCCCCCCTCGCGCTGGTGCACCGTCGAGGTATAGCGCTGCAGGTGCTCGTGGATAAAGAAGAACTGCGGAAATTCCGGATTGGCGAGGCTGACGGCGATAAACCAGGGTGCGGTCACCAGCAGAAAGACCGCCACGCCCTTTAGAAGTTGCAGCCTGCGCCACAGTACCCAGTCACGTGACCACAGGCTGTAGACAAGCACCGTCGCCGCCGGCAGTACCACGCCGATGAGCCCCTTGGACAGGGTCGCCAGTGCCAGTGCCGTCCACCCGGCCAGCATCCAGTTGCGCAGGATTGCCGGATCATCGCGGCAGCGCTGCGCCAGCACCAGGCAACCGACACCCATGACCAGAAACACGGCGAGCGACATGTCCAGCAGCAGATAATGCCCGTCGATAACATAGAGCAGGCCGCTGAGTGTAATAAGGAAGGCATAGAACCCGGCGCCACGACCATAGAGACGCAGGGCCACGAAGCCGGCCCATAATGCCCCCAGGAATCCGGTCAGCGCCGGCCACAGGCGTGCCGTGGCGGCGTTATCGCCGAACAGCGTGTAGGCGGTCGCCGTGGCCCAGTATTGCAGCACCGGTTTTTCGAAGTACTTGAAACCGTTAAGTCGCGGCGTCACCCAGTCGCCCGTGGCGACCATCTCGCGCGGGATCTCCGCGTAGCGTCCCTCGTCAGGCTCGATCAGGTCGCGGTAACCGAGTTTGGCAAACCAGATGATAGCGGCAACAATCACGACCAGCATGAAGCTTCGTGTACTCACGTCTGCAGATGTCCTGTCACTCGACGACCAGCCAGGCATGTCCGCTTACGGGGTGACCGCCAACCGCCAGGCGCTGAGGTTGTACTTGCGGCGTTTTCCCTGCCATTCATATTCGGCCTGCCTGAGCAACGGTTCATCCTCGAGCAATGCGGGATAACCGGCACCGAGATCCTCGAGATAGCGCTGTTCAACAATCAGCACCGTGGTGTTCTCCAGCACCTCCGGCGACAAGCTCTCGAGCCGCCGCACGGTCTCGTCCTGCTCCAGGTAGAAGACCACATCCGGCCGCTCATGCCGGTAAAAAGCCACGCGGTCCCGCTCTCCAAGCTGTTCCCTCAGCGCCAGCGCAAACGCCTTGTCATGCCGGAAGCTGTCGGTATAGGGCAGGAAAACCGCAAACACGGCAAACATCAACAGCACGGCCGCCGCGACCATTGCGGAAACCTGCCCGCCCGCACGGGTATTGCCACTGCCGGCAGCGATGCGCTCCCGCAGGATCCAGATCAACGGCAACAATACCAGCAAGCCCGCGCTCATGGACCACACCGCCGCCGTTACCGGCATCTCCCGCCACATCAGCAGCAGCGGGCTCGCTGCCAGCAACAGTCCAAGCACCGCCAGCAGTACCTGCGTCAGCAGCAGTGCGCCCGAGCGCACGAAGCCGGACACACCGTGCAACAGATAGGTAGCCATCAGCAACGAGCAGAACGGCACGACAGGCAGAATGTAATACCAGCGCCGCGAGCCCGACAGGGTAAAGAAAATGAACACCAGCAGGATGGCCTCGAGCAGCCAGCGATTCTGCCATGAGGCCAACCGGTAGTTGCGCAATGCCATGAACAGTGCCGCAATGAACACGAAGGCCCAGGGCAGCAACAGTCGCGGCACGTGGTAGGTATAGCTGTACACCGGATCGCGATGATCGAAGGGCTGGAAGAACCGCACCACGTTCTCGCGGATGACCAGTTCCAGGCCATTAAGGTCGTGGTATGGAAGCGTGTAACCCGCAGGCAGGGGCAGCATGGCAGCACCGAGATAGGGCAGCAGGAAAAAGGCGATGCCAATCACGGCCGCCAGTGCATGTGCGAGGTTCAGGTGCAGCAGCAGGCGGCGTTGCCGTAACAGCCAGGGAAACAGGACCAGTGCCGGGACAACGAAGGCCGTTAAGCCCTTCATCTGTGCCCCGGCAGCGCAGATCAGCCAGAAGACGAGATAATGGCGAAAGGCACGGGATTCGCGGTAACGGAAGAACCAGGCGACTGCAAGCATGATAAAGGCCACGTTGCCCATGTCCGCCGCTGCCGTGTGTGTCCAGAACAGAAAGCCGTAACTGGTGAGCAACAGCCACAGTGCAAGCCAGGCGACCTGCGGATCCCAGAGGCGGCGACCGAGACTGAATGTCGCCCACAGCACGATGACACCGGCCATGACACTCGGGAGCCGAACGGTAAACTCATCCAGTGACCCCGTGATCCATTCGCTGGCGACAATCCACCAGTAGGAGAACAACGGCTTGTCGAAATAGACAGCGCCGTTAATAACGGGATGAAACCAGTCGCCGCTGTTCAGAATGTTGCGACTGATCTCGGCCCAGCGGTCCTCGGACCCCCACAGGCTGCGCGCACCCAGCCCGCCGAACAGCAGGAATATGGCAGCCAGGCCAAACAGACTGGCATTGCGTAAGCTGTCATTACGGATCGGGGATGGCATCTGCTTCAGGGGCTGGCGGTTAACAGGAAGCGTGATTCGAGGCTATAGAATCCGGTCTGTGTGCAATACTACTACAGAATCGTGGACTTACCCATGGCAAAGCAGGACCTGGCGGCCATGGGTACACAACTTGCGGGGTGATTGTCCTGAGGAAGGCTGCTAGCCCGCGGCTTCAGTTTCTTCCGCTGCCACTTCTTCCGCGAGTTCTTCATAGCCGAGCAGGTGCAATACCTGTTTGCGGGCCGCCATGCCATCCTCATAGCCAAGCTCCATCAGTTCCTTGCAGTACGGCGCATCAAACATCAGGTAGCTCATCAACGGGCGGCCCTCGCGTGCCAGTGCTCCGATACCCTTTAAAAGGATGCGCACGGAGCGTGGAAAATTACCCACATAGCGCTCCACGATATCGCGGATATCCATGCTTGGCGAGATCACCAGATAATCGATCTGGCGTAACGAGGTGTCATGGTAGGTGACGCGCTTGTCGCGGGTCTCGGTAATGGTGTGATTGATCCGCCGCAGCCGTTCGATATCGGCATCCAGGCTGTCCATGAACAGGGTGTCGAAGATGTAACCGGTAATCTGTCCAAACGACGGAAAGGGGATATTCCTGTCATCTTCCGGCGGCGTGTCCGGGCGCGGGTTCCTGACGCCGATAATCAGCAGCCGATTCGCACCAAGGTGCAACGCCGGACTGAGCGGCGCCGTTTGCCGCATGGAGCCGTCACCAAAATACTCATTGCGCAGCTTCACCGCGGGAAACAACACCGGTATTGCCGACGACGCCATCAGGTGGTTAAGCGTCAACTCGGTCGGCTGCCCGACACGACGTGTTCTTTTCCATGGCTTGTGTTCCTCCTTGCCCTGGTAAAACGTAACCGACAGGCCGCTGGTGTAGCCCGATGCCGTAATGGAAACGGCATCCAGGCAACCGGCATCGATGCCCTGCTGTATGCGTGCGAAACGGATGTGACTTTCGAGCAGGTGGCGTAACGGGGAATTATCCAGTACCGATTCTGGTTGTTGCTTCACCAGCCCGAGACCCATAAAGCTAACCGTCCAGCGGAGGCCACTCTTGATCGCCGTCCATGAATCGGTCTTGAATACCTTGCCGACATGGAAATTGGCCCAGATACCGTAGAGCCGGTCTACCCCCTCGCGGAAGCGGGTGGCGCTGCTGGCCAGCAATACCGCGTTGAGCGCACCCGAGGAGGTCCCGCAGATCACCGGGAACGGGTTTTCAACATCTTCCGGCAACATATCGCCAATCGCCTTAAGTACACCGGCCTGGTAGGCATTACGTGCGCCGCCACCCGGCAGGATCAGGCCGGTGACCGGTTTTTCTTTCTTCTTTTTGAATGAGAGCCAGTACATATCCCGATAGTTCACTATACCCCTTTATCCCTTTTATCCCTGTTATATCGGCCATCGGAAGTGCTTGTACAATGACAGCGGTGATCGGTTAAGAATCAATGACATCCCCCGTAGCCCGCACCTCCCTTGCCGTCAGGGCCTGGATTTTCTCAACCAGCCGGCCATGCAGCTCTTTTATTGAACAATCACTGCTTGCATCCACGCGCAGCACAGCAGCCATCTCGCCCGGCATTAATGGCTCTTGTGATGCAAGCTGTGCATCCAGCACCTCGATACCGGCTTCTGATGCATCGCCACCGGCAGACTGTCGGCTGCGTAGTCGCTCGTACAGCGTCTCCCGGTCGGCCTCAAAATCCAGCAGTACGAACGGCACATCCATAGAGGCCGACAACTGGCGAAAATGTTCACGCCATACGAATTGCAGAAACGTGGCATCGATAATGACCGGGTAGCCAGCCGCGATGACTGTCCGGGCCAGCACGGCAAGTCGCTGGTAGGTGCGCACGCCGGCATCTTCTGAATAAATACCTTCCCTGATACCGGACTGTGTGTCCGCAGCTGCAGCGTAACCGTGCAGACGTTTTCGTTCAACATCGGAACGGACCTGGATTGCATCGAGGCGTTCGGCCAGGCGGGCGGCATGGTGTGACTTGCCCGAGCCCGACACACCATGGGTAATGATCAGCGCAGCTGATGTCGGCCGCACGTAGCTCGCTGCCAGCTCCATGTAGGACCGGTACTGGTACCAGACATTTTCCTGATCCAGTGTCGAGCGTGTCTGGGGCAAGCGCAGCACAGCGACCTTGGCGCGCACCAGCGCCCGGTAGACAAGGTAATAGCGCAACACGGCCAGGCCGGCGTAATCACCCGTGTGTTGCAGGCAGGCATTCAGCAGGCGCGCTGCAAGGCGGGGGTAACCGCGATCACGGACATCCATGACCAGGAATGCGAGCTCGCTGATGACGTCAATCCAGCGTAACTGCGGATTGAACTCAATGCCGTCAAACGGGGTGATTTGGCCATCGATGAGGGTGAGATTACCGAGGTGCAGGTCGCCGTGGCATTCGCGCACAAAGCCGTCGCGGCGACGTTGTTCGAGCACTGCCTGTTTGGCATCGAATTCCCGGCGACACCAGTCCTCGATCTGCTGCAGCTGTTGCAGCTGCTGTGCTTCACGCAGTGCCGGTCGGATATGCTCAAAGTTCTCCACTACCCAGTGATGAATTACGTCCGGCAGACCGGCACCGCTGTGTTCATCGGCGATAGTGACTGACGCATGCATGCCGGACACCAGCAGGGCAAGCGCATCGATGTGTCGCGCTGTGAGTGTGTTGTTCGCCGCCAGCGTGCTGAGCAGGCCTGATTGCGGGAATTGCTTCATCCTCACGGCATACTCGAGCGGCTCTCCGCCGGCCCGCAGCGTCGGCCGTTCAAGGCTTCCGCTGATGGCAACCACATCAAGATACAGCTGCGGCGCAAAACGCCGGTTCAGTCGCAACTCTTCCTGGCAATAGAAGCTGCGCTTCTCCAGCGTCGAGTAATCAAGGAAACCGAAATCAACCGCCTTCTTGATCTTGTAGACATACTCTCCCGTGAGGATAACCCAGGAAATATGCGTCTCCAGCAAACGGAGTTCAGACACCGGATGGTCAAAGACAGCCGGATTCTGCAGGGCTGCGATCAGCGGCAGCTGTGCTGCAACCGGACTGCCATTCGGCACTTTATGTCCCATGTTTATTGCCTTTTCGTTATTGCCGAATTCCCGGCATGCTTGACCGCATGCCAATCCCCCGGTGTCACGCCAGTGCTGCCATGGCGGCACATCTTGACGTGGATCAACGCCGCGGTAAAAAACGCGCCCTATACTGTGTACAGTCAGTGATGTTGGCACACATCGCCAGTATAGTGCGTTTGCAGGAAACAGTGGGAGAGACCTATGAATGCAGGAGAACTCTGCAACCGGCAAGTCATTACCGCCGCCCGTGAAACAAGTATCCCGGAGGCGGCACAACTGATGCGTGACCGGCATGTCGGCAGCCTTATCGTCGTCGAAAACCGTGATAATCGCCCGGAACCTGTCGGCATACTGACCGACCGCGACATCGTCATAGAAGTACTTGCGGAAAATGTTGACCCGGACACCGTAACCGTCGGTGATATCATGACCACTGCCGTGCTCAAGATCTGTGAACATGACAGTCTTTTCGATACCGCTCAGCGCATGCGCGCGCGCGGCGTGCGGAGGGTTCCGGTTGTTTCAAACCAGGGTGAACTGGTCGGCATACTTGCACAGGATGATATCCTGGCACTGCTGTGCGAGGAACTTACGCTGCTGGTCAAGGTATCGACTCGCGAGGTCGAGCAGGAGATCAAAAA
>JBATFE010000035.1:0-2175 GCA_049664445.1 Gammaproteobacteria bacterium | reverse complement strand
CGGCTGCCAGTGCATCGGCAAAGTCATTCAGAATATCGAAACTGCTGGTTATCCCGCCTGCCGCGGCATCCACACCCTGAAAGATGCTCGCGCCATTATCGGCCGCCGCAATCTGGCGTGTTTGACTGACCTGCAGGTGTTGCTGCCCCTGATCACCGTTATAGGTGAAACCACCGGAGCCGTCACTGCTGAACGGCTGTGTATCAACCTGGTAACCGGCAAACAGGAACTCACCGTTGGCATTTTGTGTATTGGCGATGGACAGCAGGCCCTCCAGACTGGAACGCACCTCCACTTCAATCGCCTTCAGGTCCCCGGGTCCCAGCGAAGCATTCCGCGCCTGTATGGCCAGTTCCCTGACACGTTGCAACACATCCACGGACGAGGCCAGTGCCCCCTCTTCCAGTTCCAGCCGTCCCTGCATGGTATTGAGGTTCTTCAGGTACTGTTCATTCTGTGTCAGGCGGTCACCCAGCTGCAGATTACGCAGGCTGGCTGCCGGGTCATCCGCTGCCGATACCAGGCGTTTACCGCTGGCAAGCTGCTGCTCTGTCCTGGCAAGCTGTGCCTGCTGCTCCAGCATGGCGGTTACCTGCTGCTGAAAAAGATGTGCCGTTGAAATACGCATCCCTTATCTCCCTACTGCGTTAATCAGCGTCTGGAATACTTCATCTGCGACTGAAATTATCCGCGCCGCTGCCTGGTAGGCCTGCTGAAAACGCACCAGGTTGGCCGCTTCCTCATCCAGGTTGACCCCGGCTGCAGACGACCAGTCGGCCTTGCTCTGCTCGAGCACCCGCAGTTGCACCTCGCTGCCGACCTGCGCCTGGCGCGCCTTGTTGCCGACATCTGCAAGCAACTCGCCGTAGGCATCATTAAAGCTGCTGGTACCGCCATTCATGAGTTTCCCGGTCTGCATACCGGCCATTAACAGGGCATTGCGGTTGTCGCCCACCCCGCCACTGTTATAAGCGACATCGAAGCTGTCATTGGCCTGCGGGTTTCCGGTGATGCGAATCTGGTAGCCATAATCGATACCCAGGTTCTGTGTGGGAAAAATGTCCGCCCCGGAGGCCGGGTCATAGGTCCCCGTGTCAATCACCGCGGCAGTCGCCTGGTCGATCACCTCATAGGTGCTTGCACTGGTAAATCGAACCTGCACGGCGGGTGACAGCTGCCCGACAGGTGACTGAAAGGCCGGGTTATCGATGTCCGTGACGACGCCCGCGCTAATAGATCCGCTGCCTGTGTTTGTCAGTGCGGCGGAGGTGCGCAGCGGTGCTGCCAGTGCCAGCTCTCCTGGATTACCGATCAGGACATTGATCGCCCTGGCGGCCGCGCGGGTCGGTCGCAGCTCGTAGTTGTCCCCTGCCACTGCACCCGGGCCGATGGTGACACTCAGGCCTTCTGCGACAAAGGGGTCAGCACCCGTACCGCTGCCACTCAAGGGCACGACCTGGCCGTTGCCGGCGCGTGTAAGCGCCCAGCTGCTGCCATCAAAACGCAGGTGATAATCATCTGCCGTCAGTTGTGACACATCATCAAAGGCCACGGAAACACTACCGCCGTTGCCGATGGATGAAATCACCTCCGGGCTTGCAACCGAAAACAGGTCCTGGCCCGGCAAACCATCGAGGCTGACACCCCGCCGGTGCTGTTCATTCATGAAACTGCCCAGCTCAATGGCAATGCGTCCGAGTTCGTTGTGCGCCGGATCCAGCACCTGGTCACGGTATGACACCAGGCCGCCGAGTTCGCCGCCATGGATGAGGTCGGTAATGACCACGCTCGATGAGCCGCCTGCAGAGATAGCGATCTCGTATTGACCGGGATCTGTAACGCTGTTCTTTACCGCGACGTTATTCTGGTTGACACCCAGAACCAGCGCCTGGCCACTGCCGATAAACACATTCAGTGCACCGTCTTCCTGGCTGGTCGTGGAGACAGACACAATGGCCGACAGATCCAGCACCAGTTGATCACGCTTGTCCAGCAGATCATTCGGTGGCTGCCCTCCGGCACGGCTGCTTGCCTCCATGATCTGCTGGTTGACCGCGGCTATGGAGCTCGCCAGCTGGTTTATTTCCTGTACCTTGGTACCCATCCGGTCAGCGAGTGCATGGCGGCTATTGTCCATCCAGTTGTCCAGGCCATGAAGCCGGCTGGTCAGCGATT
>JBATFE010000034.1:0-8259 GCA_049664445.1 Gammaproteobacteria bacterium | reverse complement strand
AATCCACGGAATCCACGGAAGAACACGAAAAACAAGACCTAAAATTCTATTGCCACGGAATCCACGGAAGAACACGGAAATATTTCTTGTAACGCTTTTATTTTTTTGTGGATTCCGTGGCCATTTATTTTATTCCCGCGCGGGATGAAATACGCGTGTTGCTGCTAGCGCTTCATCGACTCAAAGAAATCTGCATTGCTCTTGGTGGACTTCAGTTTGTCGAGCAGGAATTCCATGGCGGCGAGTTCGTCCATCGGGTGCAGCAGCTTGCGCAGGATCCACATCTTCTGCAGTTCCTTGGCATCGGTGAGTAACTCCTCGCGGCGGGTACCGGAACGGTTCAGGTTGATGGCCGGATAGACACGTTTTTCCGCAATGCGCCGGTCAAGATGGATCTCCGAGTTACCGGTGCCCTTGAACTCCTCGTAGATCACGTCATCCATGCGTGAACCGGTATCTACCAGCGCGGTGGCGAGGATCGTCAGGCTGCCGCCTTCCTCGATATTACGGGCTGCACCGAAGAAGCGCTTCGGGCGCTGCAGCGCGTTGGCATCGACACCACCGGTCAATACCTTGCCGGAGGACGGCACCACGGTATTGTAGGCACGGCCGAGACGCGTAATGGAATCCAGCAGGATCACCACGTCGTGCTTGTGTTCCACCATGCGGCGCGCCTTCTCGATGACCATCTCGGCGACCTGCACATGGCGGCTGGCCGGTTCATCGAAGGTGCTGGAGATGACTTCACCCTTCACCGATCGCGACATCTCCGTGACTTCCTCGGGACGCTCATCAATGAGCAGCACCATTAAATAAATCTCCGGGTAATTGGCAGCGATCGATTGTGCGATGTTCTGCAACAGCATGGTCTTGCCGGCCTTCGGCGGTGATACGATCAATCCGCGTTGTCCCTTGCCGATGGGCGAGACCAGGTCAATGATGCGCGCAGTGATGTCTTCGGTGCTGCCATTGCCGCGTTCCAGTATCAGCCGTTCATTGGGGTGCAGCGGCGTCAGATTTTCAAAGGCAACCTTGTGTTTGGCGTTCTCCGGTTTCTCGTAATTAATGGCGTCGACCTTGAGCAGCGCGAAGTAGCGCTCGCTGTCCTTGGGTGGACGAATCTTGCCGTCCACGGTGTCACCGGTGCGCAGACTGAAACGCCTGATCTGGCTCGGCGATACATAGATGTCATCCGGACCTGCCAGGTAGGAACTGTCTGCCGAGCGCAGGAAGCCGAACCCGTCCTGTAATATTTCCAGCACACCGCTGCCGAAGATGTCTTCGCCCTTCTTGGCATGTGCCTTGAGTATTGAGAAAATGATGTCCTGCTTGCGGGAGCGTGCCGTCCCTTCGGCACCGATTTGCTGTGCAATTTCTACCAGTTCGGTGGCAGGTTTGAGCTTGAGTTCGGACAGGTTCATAGATGGCCTTTGTTACGTGTCATTAGCGGATAAATTAAGACGGCCAAATGGCCGGAGAAAAAAAGGTATTGGAATTCTTGTTTTATGAGGGTGTTGAATTACTGCAGGAGCAACAGGTGCGTTCAGCACGCTTTACTCGCGATGCCTTTCATACTGCCTCGTTAGTATATGTGATGGACGGGTCAGGCGTAAACGATTAAATGTTACTGTCCAGAAAAGCCGTCAGTTGTGATTTGGATAATGCGCCGACCTTTGTCGCCTCGACTTCACCGTTCTTGAACAGCATCAATGTAGGGATGCCGCGAATGCCATACTTCGGTGGCGTCTGCGGGTTGTCATCGATGTTCAGTTTGGCAACCTTGATCTTGCCGCTGTACTCGCTGGCAATTTCATCCAGAATCGGTGCAATCATCTTGCAGGGTCCACACCATTCGGCCCAGTAGTCGACCAGCACGGGATCGGAGGAATTGATCACGTCTGCTTCGAAGGTGTCGTCGGTTACATACAAGATGTTTTTACTCACTGTCGGCATTCTCCTTGAAAAATTATCGCTGTCGAAAAGTTGTAACGCGGAGGGTTGGGTTGAGCACGTTTTAATAAAAACATGGAATGGCGCTACGCGGTTTGTCGGGGTCTTGTCAGGGAATCGGACGGCCATGACTGGCAAACACGTGTATTGAGCGCTATTCAAGTGGAGCTGCACTCAAACAAGGTGGTATTTCAGCCTAAATCAGCACACTTTACAAGTCCGGCGTGCACTTTATTACTGTATCCTTGTGTTCGCATTGAATATGCAATCTTTCCTGTCGTTAACATTGCCGGTCTTCCCGACTGATTGCCGGGGTGAGATCTGCAGATGATTTCGCAGCCGTTGCCAGCTTGCCCGGCGGGTCATGCTTCTTCCTGTCCCCGAAACTATCGATAGCATATTAACAAGCAATTGAAATATAATGCGAAATTCAAAAAATATATCATGTCGCCTGACAGCGCTGGATCTGACCGCTTATGCCTGAAACCCATTTGACCAAAATCGCGTATTCGACCTTTTCACTGCCCGATACGTTGATGCAAGGTATTGAAGATGCAGGTTTTTCAATGTGTACCCCGATCCAGGCTGAAACCCTGCCAGTGGCACTGGCCGGCAAGGATGTTGCCGGTCAGGCGCAGACCGGTACCGGCAAGACGGCCGCTTTTCTGGTTGCCGTGTATAACCATTTGCTCACCCATGAGGTGGATGCGCAGCGCAAGGTGAATCAGCCGCGCGCCTTGATACTGGCACCCACCCGGGAGCTGGCCATCCAGATACACCGTGATGCCAGGGTGATTGGTCAACATACCGGGCTGAAACCGGTGCTCGCCTACGGCGG
Source organism: Gammaproteobacteria bacterium (assembly GCA_049664445.1). Classification (GTDB taxonomy): domain Bacteria; phylum Pseudomonadota; class Gammaproteobacteria; order UBA9214; family UBA9214; genus UBA9214. The sequence continues at coordinate 5,471 of JBATFE010000034.1, read as the reverse complement.
TACCGGTTACGATCAGCAACGTGACGAAATCACGGCCGGTGTCGATATCCTGATTGGTACGCCGGGGCGCTTGATCGATTACTTCAAACAGCATGTATTCAACCTGAGGATGATACAGGTGATCGTCCTGGATGAGGCTGACCGTATGTTTGACCTGGGCTTTATCAAGGACATTCGTTACCTGTTCCGCCGTTGTCCGCCCCCGGAGCAGCGTCTAGGCCTGCTGTTCTCGGCAACACTGTCGCACCGTGTGCAGGAGCTGGCCTACGAGCATATGAACAACCCGCTGGCGATCAATATCGAACCGGAGAAAGTGACAGCCGACCGGGTCAGGCAAGTGGTGTATCACACCTCGAATGAAGACAAGATCCCGTTGTTGATCGGTTTGCTGAGTCACGGTGATCCGCGTCGCAGCATCGTGTTCGTCAACACCAAGCGCAATGCCGAGCGGGTGTGGGCCTACCTGGAGGGCAATGGTTTCAAATCCGCGGTACTCTCGGGTGATGTGCCGCAAACCAAGCGCCAGCGCCTGTTGAAGGAATTTCAGGACGGTGAGCTGCCGGTCTTGATTGCTACCGACGTGGCCGCACGCGGTCTGCATGTCCCGGATGTCAGCCACGTGTTCAATTACGATTTGCCGCAGGATGCGGAAGATTATGTGCACCGTATCGGCCGTACGGCGCGTGTTGGCAAAGACGGCGATGCGATCAGCTTTGCCTGTGAAAACTTTGTCTATTCACTGCCGGAAATCGAAGCGTATATCGGGCACAAGATCCCGGTGGAGGCGGTGCCGGTTGATTCTATTGCAGAACTCAAGCCACCGGTTAGAATAAAGCGTCCACCGCCGAGGCCGGGTGGCGGGCGCGGCAGACCCGGACGCGGCAAAGCCGCTGCCGGCAGACAGGATGGCAACCGCAAACGACAGCGTTAATACTCGATGCAGACACTCTCATTACAACAGGCTGACCTGATTCGCATCCTGCAAAGCAGGAACACGCAGCGCGCAATGTGGGTGATCAACCTGCTGCTGATTGTCTGGATTGCGAGCATGCTGGCGACCCTGACCTGGGACCTGCTGTCGCCAGCAGAATCCACCGATGAGATCGAGGTCGTCAGCGAGTCGGCACCGGCGCCGGTCAACCCGGACCGGCAGTTGATCAGCCAGATGCCGGGTTGGCACTTGATGGGTGTCGCCTTGCAGGGTAATCAACCGGTGCAGACGAATACACCGGTTGAGGCACCGGAGACAAAACTTAATCTGATACTGAAGGGTGCCCTGTCCTCCAATGAACCGGAACATGCACGGGCGATTATTGCAGACCCGCGTGGCAAGGAAGAACAATACGCGGTAGGCGAACAGCTCCCGGGTAATGCGGAACTGAGTGAAATACATCCTGACCGGGTTATCCTGAAACGCAATGGCCGTTTCGAGACACTGCGCTTGCCCAGAGACAAGAAATCGTCCACTACGGTTGCCAGTCGCACGGTCGCGGCACGACCGGCAGCCAGTCCCCGGGAGCGGCTGAATGCTGCCCGTCAGCAGCTGAAACGAGGGACCAATCTTCCCAACCTGGTGCGGGCGACACCCAAACGTGGCAAAGACGGCAAGACCATCGGCTATATGCTGTCTCCGGGACGGGATCCTGACCTGTTTGAGCAGGTGGGCTTGCAGGCGGGTGATGTGGCTATTCAGATCAATGATATCCGGCTGGATAACCCGACCAACAGTGCGCGTGCACTGAAGAGCATGCAGAGTGGTGAATCGGTGAGCGTGACGGTGATGCGCAATAATCAGGAACAAGTCCTGAGCCTGGAATGGCCTGAAGACACAGATTGATGCATTAATTTACAAGCCGTTTTACCGATACATTGACAATCAGCAGAGAAGCAGGACAGACACGTTATCCTTGAGACAATATTATGAAAATCGCCCCTAATATCAGATTATTGCTGCTTGTCTGGCTGCTTTTTTGCTCGCCGTTGCAGGCCGAGACCGTGACGCTGAACCTGAAAGATGCAGATATCAGCGCGTTGATCAGCACCGTGTCGGATGTGACCGACAGAAACTTTATTGTTGATCCGCGCGTTAAAGGCAAGGTAACGGTGATTTCATCGCGGCCAATGGACAGTGAGGAGGTCTACCAGGTATTCCTGTCCATCCTCAAGGTGCATGGATTCGCGGCGGTGCCCAGTGGTGAGGTCATCAAGATCGTGCCGGATGTCAACGCCAAGCAGGACGGTATTCCGACAGCGACCGACAATGCGCCCGGCAGGGGCGACCAGATGGTGACGCGCGTCGTGCAGGTGGACAACGTCGCTGCCGCCCAGCTGGTCCCTATCCTGCGGCCTCTGGTGCCGCAACAGGGCCACCTGGCTGCCTACCCGGCAACCAACGTACTGATTATTTCTGACCGCGCCAGCAACGTGGAACGCCTGTTGACGATTATTCGCCGCATTGACCAGGTGAGTGACAGTGAAATCGAGATTATTACGCTGCAGCATGCCTCCGCGAACGAGGTCGTGCGTGTGCTGACCAGCCTGAATCGGGCCGGGCCGGCCGCTGCCAAGGCACCTGCTGCTGCCTCCAGCCAGGTACTGGTTGCTGACGAGCGCACCAACAGCGTGTTGCTGGGTGGTGACCGCAGTTCACGGCTGCGCATGCGCGCCATTATTTCACACCTCGATACACCTCTGGATGCCGGTGGCAATACCGATGTGGTGTATCTGCATTATGCCGAGGCGGCCGAGATCGTCGATACCCTGATGGGTGTGGGCAAGATCGAGGAGCAGGAAACACAGCAGGGCAAGGGCAAGGCGACGAGTTCATCACGCGGCAGCTTCGATATCCAGGCGGACGAGCCAACCAACGCGCTGGTGATCACGGCGCCACCGGATATCATGCGTACCCTGAAGCGCGTCATCAGCCAGCTCGATATCCGGCGTGCGCAGGTGCTGGTGGAGGCCATCATCGCGGAAGTTGGCGAAGATACGGCACGCGACCTCGGTGTGCAGTGGCTATTCGCCGGCGACACCGACAACAACCGCGGCCCGGTCGGCGTCATCAATTATTCCAATTCGGGTAGCCCGATTGCCGATGTTGCCAACGCGACCCTCGCTTTCCGTGATGGAGGCACCGTGCCGACGCTGCTGGATGGCGCGCTGGTTGGTTTTGGCCGTTTTGGCAGCAACAGTTTCAACTACGCGGCGGTGCTGAATGCACTGGCCTCGGATACCAATTCCAATATCCTGTCAACGCCGACACTGGTGACGCTCGACAACGAAGAGGCGGAAATCGTCATTGGTGAGAATGTCCCCTTTGTGACGGGTTCATTTACCAGCACCGGTGCGGGGGACAGTGCCAGCAATCCTTTTCAGACCATACAACGTGAGGATGTCGGTCTGACACTCAAGATCAAGCCGCAGATCAACGAAGGCGATGCCATGCGGCTGGATATTGAACAGGAGGTCTCCAGTATCGCAGACAGCGTGGCGGGTGCTTCCGACCTTGTCACCAACAAGCGTTCCATCAAGACCAATGTAATGGTGGATGACGGACAGGTTGTCGTGCTCGGTGGCCTGATCGAGGAAGTCGTAAACGAGAGTGTTCAGAAGACACCGTTACTGGGTGATATCCCCTACCTTGGGGCGCTGTTCAGATCGAAGACCTCCGACGTCAGAAAGACCAACCTGATGGTCTTTATCCATCCGGTCATCCTGCGTAATGCGGAGACCATGAATAACTACACCAATGCCAAGTACAACGATCTTCGTGTGCTGCAAATGGAACAGAATAATGACGGTATCAACATGCTGCCTGGCAAGCAGCAACCGGTGCTGCCGAATATAAAGGATTACACAATTATGCCGGGGCCCGAAACCATACCGATGTCACCGGAGGTTAAAGAACTCCCGGTTACGTCAAGCGACACTGTGTCGCCGGTTGCCGATTCATACCCGGATCCGACACTCGAGTAAGTAAGCGGCATGAATGAGAGCCCACTTCTGAACGTTGAAGATCTGCAGGCATCGGCTGTGGCCGCACCTCGCCGCCCGCCTTTCATGTTCGCCAAGCGGCACGGTGTCCTGGTTGCCGGGGAAGAAGACGGCAAGGTGGTGGTGAAGCACACGACCAAAATCGAACCCGTGGCCATCGTTGAATTGCGCCGTCTCATGGGGCGCCCCCTGAAGCTGCAGCTGGTTGACGAGGAGCAGTTCAACAGCCTGCTCGCGGCCACCTACGAGCAGGATTCCAATGAAGCCATGTTGATGATGGGCGACCTCGGCGAGGACATGGACCTGATGCAGATCGCCGAACATCTCCCCGAGCCGGAAGACCTGCTCGAGAGTGAAGATGACGCACCCATTATCCGTCTCATCAATGCACTGCTCACCGAGGCCGTGAAAGAGAATGCCTCGGATATCCATATTGAACCGTTTGAAAACAGGCTGGTGGTGCGTTTTCGTTGTGATGGCGTGCTGCGCGAGGTGCTTGAGCCGCAGCGGGTACTGGCACCCTTGCTGGTCTCGCGCATCAAGGTGATGGCGCGTCTTGATATTGCCGAGAAACGCCTGCCTCAGGATGGTCGTATCTCCCTGCGGGTCGCCGGCCGGGCCGTTGATATTCGTGTCTCGACCTTGCCCTCGGGTAACGGTGAACGCGTGGTATTGCGTCTGCTGGACAAGCAGGCCGGTCGCCTGGACCTGGAAAGTCTCGGCATGTCGAGCCGGGATCGCGACGATATCGACGAGCTGATCAACAAGCCCCACGGCATTATCCTGGTCACGGGTCCGACCGGCTCCGGCAAGACCACCACGCTGTATGCTGCCCTGCAGCGTCTTAACAGCAAGCGCCGCAATATCATGACGGTCGAGGACCCCATCGAGTATTACCTTGACGGCATCGGCCAGACCCAGGTCAACACCAAGGTTGCACTGAGTTTTGCACGTGGCTTGCGGGCAATTCTGCGCCAGGATCCGGATGTGGTCATGGTTGGCGAGATCCGTGATCTTGAAACCGCCGAGATCGCCGTGCAGGCCAGTTTGACCGGACATCTGGTGTTCTCGACGTTGCATACCAACAGTGCTGTCGGTGCGGTGACACGTTTGCGCGACATGGGTGTGGAACCGTTCCTGCTATCGTCAAGTCTCATCGGTGTGCTGGCGCAACGCCTGGTGCGGGTGCTGTGTGGTAACTGCAAGGAACCCTATACCGCCGGTGTGGCTGACTGTCGTGCGCTGGGTGTGGCAGAACATAATCCGCCTACCCTGTACCGCCCGACGGGTTGTGCAGCCTGCAATCAACTCGGTTACCGGGGGCGAACCGGTATCTATGAACTGGTGACAGTGAATGACACCATGCGCTCGATGATTCATGACGGCGAAGGCGAGATTGCCATGGAGCGGCTGGCGCGCGAGCATTCACCGAGTATCCGTCAGGATGGCTGGCGCAAGGTGCTGGAAGGTTTAACCTC
>JBATFE010000033.1:0-2706 GCA_049664445.1 Gammaproteobacteria bacterium | reverse complement strand
CGGCACCAGGTCCAGTCGCCGCTGGTACTGGTTCTCCACCTGCGCCCAGCCGGCATTGACCTTTTCACGCGCATCGATCAGGCCATTATAGATGAATAAAATGGCCACCCCGACAACGGCGACGATGACAATCACGAAAATCGATAACGAGAAGGTCCTGGCATTTCCCATGGTTGTGCTCCTTTCCTGGTTCAGGGCCTCAAGGTCTATCAACCGGCCCCCGGGTTTGTCGGCGGCTGCCGGGGTTGTCTTGATGCTGTCCGGTGCGGTGCTGTCATCCGCTTGTGGCATCCACAGTCCATAGCCGGCAATACCGATCGCAAGCAATACACTGAAAAAGGCCAGCAAGAACCACCGCCGTCGTATCCGGCCCGTGCGCTGCGTGATTTGCCTGGCAAGCGCTGCATCGCGGCTCTGCTGCGCCCGTATCGATTCAAGCAGGCGATCTGCCTGTTCCCGTGTGAGTTTGCCTTCCCGGTGCATGCGGGAAATGCGTTCTTCGTCAGCGTGATGTGTGACCATCATGGTCCCCTATAACGCATCGATCATGCGCATGCCCTGTTTCGCCGGGATGCGACCGGTTTCGATGTCCTCAAGAATTTTCTCTTTGTGTTTTTCATCCTGTTGTTTTTCGTTCTCCAGTTTGCCGATCAGGGTGTCGAGACGGCTACGAACCGTGGGGTATGACACCTCGAGCAATTCTGCCATCCGCTTGAGACTGCCGCTTGCGAGGACGAACAACTCAATGAAGCGCTGGTCTTCGGCGTCGAGCCGGTACAACCGCGGCGTATGAAAATCCCCGCCATGGCTGAGCCCGCATTCACTGCAGGTCAGCCTGGTGATGTACATGTCGCTGTCACAGTAGGAGCAGCGGTTATGTTTGAATGGCATCGAACCTGCGCCGTGTGTATTAATATATATTTAACAATATGACCAATAATAATCAAAATAATATAAATTACAATGGAAAATAATAAATAAAATAAATAATCAAGCAACACAGGCTCAATCATATCGACCCCTGTCTGGCAGCGCGGTCGTGTCACCGCCCCGTATCGACAGAAAATATATATCTGCTCGATTGGCCGGTTGATCGTAGCCAGGGGTGATTGACGGCAGCGGATAAAGCAACCGCAGGGTGTCGTGACGGGTCAGGCGTGGCACGGGCGACCAGGCGACCAGGGAAGTCACTGCCGGGATAACTCTTGATCACTGCATGCCCTATCTCCCGACCCCCGTTTACAGATAGAATCGCCTCTGATTTCATTACTGGCTCGAGGGTCCACCTCAAGTGCCTGCTGCTGCCTTACCTGCATCCTGTACGAGTTTGCGCATCAACCTGATCGGGCTTGCCAGCCTGATCACGGTCCTGCTGTGGTTGCGAGCAAGCGACTCATTAAGTCCGCTGCAGACGAGCCTGTTCGCCTTGTGTGCCTATGCCGTGCCGATCATGGTGCTGGAACTGTTGTTCCTGAAGACCTGGCAGAGGAAAAGTACCGGGCTTGCCTTTACACAGCCTGCCGCATGGAACCTGCCGCGTGTCGCAACCCGGTTACTGGGCTACTACGCGACACTGGGCTGTGTGGCCTGCTTCTATGTGCTGTTCCCGGCCTATGCCTTCAGCCCGGATGCGTTGTACGCACCTTACTGGCAGCTGCTGCAACAGGTCTGGCCCTGGCTGATCCTGCTGGCGGTACCTTACTTCCTGCTGCTCGATCGCTACTTGCGGGAGCCACGGGATGCCTGCTGGCAGGTCGGGATGCTGCTAACAGGCCGTTCTCGGGATGTGCAGGCACAGGTGGTGATCCAGCATTTCCTGGGCTGGCTGGTGAAGGCGTTCTTCCTGGCGCTGATGTATTCCTACCTTGCAGGCGATGTCACCTATTTCACCCGTGTCAGCTTCGAGGTGGTGTTCCGTGATATTCAGTCCAGCTACGATTTCCTCTGGCGCAGCCTGTTTATGCTGGATGTCATCCTCTCTGCCGCGGGTTATATCCTGACCCTGCGGATACTGGACGCGCATATGCGCTCGGTGGAGCCGACCGTGATCGGCTGGCTGGCTGCGCTGGTCTGCTATGCGCCTTTCTGGGCCATCGTCTACCGGGAATTGCTGAACTATGATGCTGATGGCTTCACCTGGGGGACCTGGCTGGTCGAACATCCACAGCTGTATGCGCTCTGGGGATCCATCATCCTGCTGCTGGTCGTCATCTATGTACTGTCGACGGTCGCATTCGGGTTGCGGTTTTCAAACCTTACACACCGCGGCATCATCACCAACGGCCCGTACCGCTACTGCAAACATCCGGCCTACGTGAGCAAAAATATCAGCTGGTGGCTGATCAGCATCCCCTTTATTCCGACCGGCAGCCATATTGAAGCCATGTTGCACTGCATGATGCTGCTTGCCGTCAACCTGATTTACTTCATTCGTGCGCGTACCGAAGAACGCCACCTGTCACGCGACCCGGTCTACGTGCAGTATGCACTGGCCATGAACCGACGCAGCGTATTCCGCTGGTTGACGATTCCATTCCCTTTTCTGCTATACAGGCCGGTTGCTGCCCCTGACTCACTGGCCATGCCGAGCGTTGACTATGGCTGAGGTACGGGACGGAGGGAATGAATTTTAACGAGCTGTATTCGGTAATATCAGAAACCTGATCCCGCCGTTCCGAATGGTGCTTACTTGAGCAGTTTCATCAA
>JBATFE010000032.1:0-10958 GCA_049664445.1 Gammaproteobacteria bacterium | reverse complement strand
TGCCGGCAGGGCAAGCGATAACCGACTGTAGCTAACTATATTATATATAATATTCAGTATGTTATGTGTATAATGGCAGGCGTTTCACACCTATTTTCAGGCATGGAAAACATAACAGCATGACATTGGGACCCCTGATGGCCGATATCGATGGCCTGGAACTCAGCGACGAGGACCGGGCGTTGCTGCGGCACCCGGCCGTCGGGGGCGTCATCCTGTTTAGCCGCAATTACGCATCCATCGGGCAACTCAGTGCACTCGTCGACGACCTGCACCGCTTGCGTGATCCGCACCTGCTGGTTGCCGTCGACCAGGAGGGCGGACGGGTACAGCGCTTCAAGGATGAATTTACACATCTTCCGCCACTGGCCTGTCTCGGCAACATACATGACACCGACAAAGACCGTGCCCGGCACCTTGCCCGGGTCAGCGGCTGGCTAATGGCATCGGAACTGCGTGCCGTCGGTATCGACCTCAGTTTTGCGCCAGTGCTTGATCTGGAATGCGGCGTCTCAACCATCATCGGCAACCGCGCCTTGCACAGGCGTCCCGAGGTCGTTGCGGAACTGGCGCTGGCCTATCAGGCAGGTATGCACGATGCCGGCATGGCAGCAACCGGCAAACACTTTCCGGGCCATGGTGCCGTTGCTGCAGACTCGCACGTTGCCCTGCCGGTCGATGAGCGCCGTTTTGAAGACATGGCGCTGTGGGATATGCTGCCCTTCAGGCGCATGATAGACGCCGGGCTGGCGGCCATCATGATGGCACACGTCGTCTACCCGGCGGTTGATAAACTGCCGGCAAGCTTTTCGAGAGTCTGGATCACGGACGTGTTGCGCGGGCAGCTCAATTTCAACGGCCTGGTGTTCAGTGATGACCTGAGTATGGAGGGTGCTGCCTGTATCGGCGATCATGTCGCCCGGGCACAGGCTGCACTCGATGCGGGCAGTGACATGGTACTGGTGTGCAATAACCGGGATCAGGCGGGTTGTGTCGCCGAGTCTCTCGGTGATTACCTGAATCCAATCGCGCATACCCGCATGATGCGCATGCACGGACGCAAACCCGTGAAACTCGAGGCACTGCGCCACGATCCGCGCTGGGCGCAGGCGGTTGCCGCCGTCAAGGGTTACGAGGAAACACCGGAGCTTGATCTTGACATTGATTATTAATATAAACAAGTAATTACAAACACTATTTAAAGTTATACAAAACCTGCTGGCGGACTTACGAAGTGACCCTGACACACACTGAAATCCTCGCCATACAGGACAATGCCGAGTGCCTGCATGATGCCGTTGCAGTACACCATGCACTCGATCAAATGGCCGCGACAATCACCGATACCCTCGGCGGGACCTTGCCAGTGGTGCTGTGTGTACTCAACGGCGGCATCATCCCGACAGGACATCTGCTGACACGCCTGGGTTTTCCGCTGGAAACCGGCTACCTGCACGCCACCCGTTACCGCGGCAAGACCAGCGGTGCCGATATGCACTGGTTGTGTGAACCCTCGATCGAGTTGCAGGAGCGCACGGTACTGATCATTGACGATATCCTTGATGAAGGCCTGACACTGGCAGACATCGTGGATTACTGCGAGAGTTCGGGCGCCACACAGGTCTACAGTGCCGTACTGGTCCAGAAACAGCATCAGCGCTGCGCCCCGGGCGTTAGCGCGGATTTTGTCGGTCTGCAGGTCGAGGACCGTTACGTGTTCGGCTTTGGCATGGATTACAAGGGCTACTTGCGTAACATGAACGGCATCTATGCCGTCAGGGAACAGGACAGCCAATGACCGGCATCGCCATTATCGGTGGCAGCGGGCTTTACCAGCTGGATGCACTCGAAAACAGCCGCACTGAAACGGTCTCCACCCCGTACGGCGAGCCGTCCGATGCGCTGACAAGCGGCTCAATGCAGGGCGAACGCGTCATCTTCCTTGCCAGGCACGGGGCGGCGCACACCCTGCCGCCACACCGGGTCAACTACCGCGCAAACCTCTGGGCCCTGAAGCACAAGGGCGTCAGCACGGTCATTGCAGTGTGTGCCGTTGGCGGTATCCGCGCGGATATCAGGCCGGGCGCCATTATCGTCCCGGACCAGATGATTGACTACACCTGGGGCAGGGAGCACACCCTCTATGAACAGGACCTGACCGCAGTGACCCACATCGACTTTACCGAGCCGTACTGTGCCGAATTACGCCAGGCGTTGCTCACAGCGGCCGCGGCCGCGGCCATTGAGGTTGTACCGAGCGCCACCTACGGGGCAACCCAGGGACCGCGGCTGGAAACGGCCGCGGAAATCAATCGCATGGAAAAAGACGGTTGTGACATTGTCGGCATGACCGGCATGCCCGAGGCCTCGCTGGCCCGTGAACTGGGACTGTGTTATGCGGCGATCGCCGTATCCGCCAATGATGCCGCCGGACGGGGCACAGGACCTATCGAGATGGACGCGATAAAGCGCTGGCTGGAGAGCGGTTTGCGCGGCGTCACCTCGGTACTGCAGCAGCTGCTACAGGCACGCCGCTAACGCGTCAGCTGATCGTCTTCCGGCAACGGTTCTTCCTCCGCGACGCCTTCCTCAGCAGCGTCTGCGGCCTCCCTCTCTTCCTCTTCGAGTAACTGCTGCTGCATCTGCGGTGACTGGTAGGGTGTCACGATGGCAATCATGCCGAATCGCGGGTGATCAAAATAATGTACCGTACGGCTCTTCTTGATACGGCGCCGTTCACTGAGTTCATAGACCGGTGAACCGGCGGATGACAGCAACAGGTCCACGTCCAGGTGCAGGTAACGTTCCCGGACCAGGTTTATTCGGCCGGCAAGATGCCGGGTGCCATTCTGGACACCGGTATCGATGGCATATCCGATTGCATTGCCGCTGTCATAGGCAGGCTGTCGCCAGGCTGTGTGCAACAGAACAGTATAGCCACGGGACTGGCCCAGTGCGTAGGCGATGCCGTCCAGCCGGTAGCTGGATGCGGGCCGTTTGCTGATCTGTCCCTGTGCCGCAAAACCCCGGGTACTGATGTCATCGCGGCTGCTTGCAGGCCAGCGCTCACCGTCATCACCGGAGTTCTGGTTGCTGAAAACAATCACCTCGACATCATAGATGGGCACCTCTGCCAGGGCCATTGGGCTGCCGGCAAGGGTAAGGGCAAAAACAATACAGCCTGTCGCCGGCTGGCCGGCTTTGCGAAAAAGGGAGGCAAGGGATTGTATGGGAGTCATGCGCATGGTCTGTCGGTCAGTGTGTTTTTCGTGCAAGTGTCTTCAGTAGTTCGGCAACCCCGGCAAAGCGGTCTTCCTCCTCGTGGAAATCACCATGGAGGCGCAGTTTGGTACCGCCCTCCAGCCGGTAGCGTTGTGGCTGTGACTGGATCAACTCAATCAGTCTGTCGGTATCGATGGCCGGTTCAGCGTCGAACAGTATACGACCTTCTTCGCTGCCGATCTCGATTTTCCTTATGCCCATGGGGGTGGCAAGCAGTTTCAGCGATGCGATCCTGAACAGGTTCCTGACAGGCTCCGGCAACAGGCCGAAACGGTCGATCATCTCGATCTGCAGGTCACGCAGCTGCTCATCCGACTCCATACCGGCTATCCGCTTGTAGAGTACCAGGCGGGTATGCACATCATGAACATAGTCATCAGGGATCAATGCCGGCACCGACAGGTCGATTTCCGCGCCCTGGTGCAGGGGCCGGTCCAGCTCGGGGGTACGACCCTCCTTGAGCGCCTTGACCGCGCGTTCCAGCAAATCGGTATACAGCGAGAAACCGATCTCATGGATTTGGCCGCTCTGGTCGTCCCCCAGCAGTTCGCCGGCGCCGCGAATTTCCAGGTCGTGGGTGGCAAGAGTGAATCCGGCACCCAGCTCTTCCATGGATTCAATCGCCGCGAGGCGCTTCTCTGCATCCGCCGACAGGGAACGGCGCTCGGGGATCAGCAGGTAGGCATAGGCGCGGTGATGGGAGCGCCCGACTCGCCCGCGCAACTGGTGCAACTGTGCAAGACCGAGCTTGTCGGCACGGTTCATGATGATGGTGTTCGCTGTCGGCACATCAATGCCGCTTTCGACAATGGTACTGCACAACAGCAGGTTGAAGCGTCGATGGTAGAAATCCAGCATCACCCTTTCCAGGTCGCGCTAGCGCATCTGGCCGTGGGCGATTTCAATATGCGCCTCCGGAACGATGTCAGCCAGTTCCTTTGCCATGCGGTCGATCGAGGCGACATCGTTATGCAGGAAGTAGACCTGCCCGCCGCGCTTGATCTCGCGCAGACATGCCTCGCGTATCGTTTCCCTGTCCCACTCGCAGACGAACGTCTTGATGGCAAGACGGCCCGGTGGCGGCGTAGCGATAATAGACAGGTCGCGCATACCCGACAGTGACATGTTGAGCGTGCGCGGAATCGGTGTTGCGGTCAGGGTCAGGATATCGATTTCGGCGCGCAGACGCTTGATGGCCTCTTTCTGCCGCACCCCGAAACGGTGCTCTTCGTCAATGATCAACAGGCCGAGGCGCTTGAACTTTATCGCCGGCTGCAGCAGCTTGTGCGTCCCGACCACGATATCGATCCCGCCTGATTGCAGCCCGGCCAGGATCTCGTCCTGCTGTTTACCGGAGCGAAAACGCGACAGCATCTCGATGCGTATCGGCCACTCGGAAAAACGGTCACAAAAGTTCTGGTAATGCTGTTGTGCCAGCAAGGTCGTTGGCACCAGCAGGGCAACCTGCTTGCCATCCTGCACGGCCAGGAAGGCTGCGCGCATGGCCACCTCGGTCTTGCCAAAGCCGACATCGCCGCACACCAGCCGGTCCATGGGCATGCCGGACTGCATGTCCGCCAGTACCACGTGGATCGCGTCTTCCTGGTCCGGTGTTTCCTCGAACGGGAAATCCCCTGCAAAGCTTGCATACTCGGCACCCGGCCCCGCATAGGCATGCCCCTTGCGTGCCGCGCGACGCGCGTAGATATCGAGCAATTCCACGGCAATATCGTGTATTCGCTTGCTTGCCTTGCGCCGCGCCCGTTCCCATTGTTCGCTACCAAGCTTGTGCAGCGGCGCATGCTCGGGCGTGGCGCCGGTATAGCGGCTCACCAGCGCCAGCGAGGCCACGGGCACATAGAGCTTGTCATTGCCGGCATATTCAATGGCGAGGTACTCGGTCTCGATGTCCCCGACCCTCAGGGTTTCCAGTCCCCGGTAGCGACCGACACCGTGTTCCTCATGGACGACGGGGGCATTGATCTCCAGGTTGTTGAGATTCCTGACAATGCTCGCCGGATCACGCGCGGGCTTGCGGCGGCGCGTCTGTCGCGCATGATCACCGAACAGCGCGGTCTCGGTAATGATGGCCAGCCGGGCAGCTTGCAGAACAAGGCCCTGCTCAAGCGGGGCGACCGTCACGCAGATGCTGTCTTCCGAGGCCAGGAAATCATCCCAGCCATTGACGGGCGCCAGACGTATATCAAAGGCGCGCAACTGGTCGAGCAGGCTTTCACGGCGGCCGGTCGATTCTGCCGTGATGAGAATGCGTCCGTTAAAACCGGCAATAAACGCCTGCAGCGAAGCCGCCGGCTGTTCACCACGCGGCCTTAACCTGACGTCGCCGGGCAGCTGCACGCCATAGTCTATTTTCTTGTGTGCTGTTTTCGTACCCCTGAAGAGATCGACATCGATACATGCATATTCTGCCAGGCGCTGCTGCAGTTCAGCCTGTTCGATAAACAACAGTTCCGGCGGCAATACCGGCCGTTCAACATTGTGCCGCCGCGCTTCATAGCGTTCCTGCAATTGCCCCTGGAAGTCCTCGCAGGCGGATGCAGTTGAATGCAGCTGCAACATGCAGGCATCAGCCGGCAGGTAGTCAAACAGCGTGCAGGTCTGTTCACTAAACAGCGGCAGGTAGTACTCGATGCCGGCGGGTGCAATGCCGTTGCTGACGTCTCGATAGATTGAACAGTTCTGCGGATCGCCTTCAAAGCGTGCTCGGAAACGCTGGCGAAACAAACGGATCGCCGCCTCGTGCATCGGGAACTCGCGTGCCGGCAGCATGCGAATCGAGTTCAGGGTCTCCAGCGAGCGTTGTGTTTCGGTATCGAATGTCTTGATCGACTCGATTTCATCATCGAACAGGTCGATCCTGAAGGGCAGGGGATTACCCATCGGATAGAGGTCAAGCAATGAACCCCGCACAGCGAATTCACCGTGCTCCATCACCTGTGAGACACAGCGATAACCGGCACTCTCCAGGCGTATCCGCATTTCGTCCAGGTCCAGTGTCTCACCGGTTTGCAGAATCAGGCTGTTCTGGTAGATATAATCGCGCGCCGGCAGTCGCTGCAGCAGCGTCGGCGCTGACACGATCAGCAAACCGCGATGCTGTTCATGCAATGCGTACAGCGTGGCCAGGCGTTCGGAAACGATATCCGGGTGCGGTGAGAAACTGTCGTAGGGCAGGGTTTCCCAGTCGGGGAATGTTGTGACCGGCGGTGCCTGTCGGCCGGAGAAGAACAGCACCTGGTCGTGCAGTAATTCTGCAGCCTGCATATCAGGGGTAATAGCAACCACCAGGCTGTTGTGCTGGCGTGTCGCACTGGCAACCGCCAGGGGCAGGCTGTCACCCCTCAGGCCGGTCCAGACCAGCTGTTCACGGGAACCCGGCACCCCGGGTACCAACACTGAAAGGGCCATGCGGGATGGATCGTTTGCTCGGGCCGTGCGTGACATGTGTTATGCAGTGTTAAGCGGTTATTACCAGCAGACCCTGCAACCAGGCCAGGGGCCGTGATAATACCGTCAGTAAGGTAGCGGCTTTGCTTACAGCTTGTCGCCCATGGTTTGGCCCTTCAGACCCATTTTCTTGAACATCATGTATCCGGGACAGATCCCCGTAACGCCGGCAAAAGTCAGCGCAGCCACCGGGATGTACAGCAGCCAGTGAACCGTATTGAAGCCTGTCAGCCATATACCCAGCAGGATCATGGCCGCCATCACCAAAAACAACATTCGAATTGCACTCATTTGATCAAACTCCTGTATTATCCGTAGACATTTCATGCAGGTACCGCGATCCGCTTGTGGCCATCGGGGCACCTGAAAAAAACCCTCTGGACTGTAATCTTGTCCATGCGTACCAGGCAAGATAGCGAGAGCCGCACATTTTATGCCGCCCACAGTGACGTTACAAATGTTTCTGTCTGTCCAGATGTATAAAGAAAGGGAACGATAGTGGCCAAATCCTATGCAGAATGGCTGGTTCGCTGGCGCTACGTCATCATTCTCGCCACACTCGTACTGGTTGCTGCGGCCGCCAGTGGCGCACGCTTTATTACCTTCAAAACCGATTACCGTGTGTTCTTCAGTGACGACAATCCGCAGTTGCTGGCCTTTGAGCAGCTGCAAAACACCTATACCAAAACAGACAATGTCATGTTTGTGCTGGCGCCAAAGGACAACACCGTCTTCAAGCCCGCGACGCTGGCAGCCGTTGCAGCGCTGACAAAGGCCTCATGGCAGATGCCGTATTCCCTGCGGGTCGATTCAGTCACCAATTACCAGCACACCGAGGCCATCGAGGATGACCTGGTGGTTGCAGACCTGGTACCGGATGCGGCACAACTGGATGAGGCAGCGCTGCAACGCATCGAAAAGATTGCCGTCAATGAGCCGTTACTGGTCAACCGCCTGATTTCTCGCAACGGCCAGGTCACCGCAGTCAACGTAACGATCCAGCTGCCGGATGACGGCAGCGGCAAGGAAGTCCCGGAAATCACCGCTTTTGCGCGCAACCTGGTCAAGGACGTCCAGGCGGAAAATCCGGACCTGGATGTTTATCTCACCGGCATGGTGATCATGAACAACTCCTTTCCCGAAGTCAGCATTCATGACCAGAAAACCCTGGTACCCATCATGTTTGCTGTTGTGCTGCTGACACTGGTGCTGCTGTTACGCTCTTTCACAGCCACGATTGGCACCTTCCTGGTGATCATTTTTACCATCCTCTCCGCCATGGGACTGGCCGGCTGGCTCGGCATCGCGCTGACACCGCCGTCGGCATCATCGCCCACGGTTATCCTGACACTGGCGGTTGCTGACTGTGTTCATGTGCTGGTGACGTTGCTGCACGCCATGCGACGCGGCGCTGACAAGACCAGTGCCATGGTCGAAAGCATACGCATCAACCTGCAGCCGATCTTCCTCACATCCCTGACCACTGTGATCGGTTTTCTGAGCATGAATTTCAGTGATGCGCCACCGTTCAGGGACCTGGGCAATATCGTTGCCATGGGCGTGACCATTGCCTTCATATTGTCCGTCACCTTCCTGCCGGCCTTTGTGCTGGTGCTGCCGCTACGGGTAAAACCCGGTACCGAGCGCAAGACCCAGCTCGTTGACCGCTTCGCGGACTTTGTCGTTGCACGCCGTACCCCGCTCTTCTGGGGCATGGGCCTGGTGGTGCTGACACTGGTGAGTTTCGTGCCAAAAAATGAACTCAATGACGAGTTTGTAAAATATTTCGATGAATCGGTAGATTTCAGGGTGGCGACTGAATTTGTAACAGAAAACCTGACCGGTCTTTATACCATTGACTATTCCCTCAGCAATGGTGAAAGCGGCGGTATCAATGAGCCTGAATTCCTGCAGGACGTCGAACGTTTCGCCAACTGGTACCGGCAGCAGCCGGGTGTATTGCATGTCAACACCCTCACCGACATCATGAAGCGCCTCAACAAGAACATGCATGGTGATGATGAGGCCTGGTACCGGCTGCCTGATTCACGTGAACTCTCTGCACAATACCTGCTGCTCTACGAGATGTCCTTGCCCTATGGCCTTGATCTGAACAATCAGATCGATATTGGCAAATCCGCGACCCGCATGACCGTCACCATGGAAAGCGTGTCAAGTAATGAACTGCTTGATACAGAACACACGGCACAGCAATGGCTGCATGAAAATGCGCCGTATATGAAGTCCAGCGGCGCCAGCCCGTCGATGATGTTTGCCTATATCGGCAAGCGCAATATCCGCAGCATGCTGACCGGAACCAGCATCGCGCTGGTGCTGATTTCACTGGTCCTGATAGTCGCATTGCGCTCCGTGAAGATTGGCCTCATCAGCCTGGTCCCGAACCTGGCACCTGCCGCCATGGGCTTTGGGCTCTGGGGCTTGCTCTATGGCCAGGTCGGTCTGGGCCTGTCGGTCGTCGCTGGCCTGACGCTGGGCATCGTCGTTGATGACACCGTGCATTTTCTCAGCAAGTACCTGCGCGCACGCCGGGAACAGGGTTTGAGTTCGGAGGATGCGGTGCGTTACGCCTTCCACACAGTGGGCATCGCCTTGCTGGTTACCACGCTGGTATTGATCGCCGGTTTCATGGTGCTGCACCAGTCAGCATTCAAGCTCAACTCCGACATGGGCCTGCTGACGGCCGTTACCATTGGCCTGGCACTGCTTGCCGATTTCATATTCCTGCCGCCCTTGCTGATGAAAGCCGACAACAAGGCCAGGTAGTGCGAAGCTAGCGGATCTCGTCGATAGAGAACCTTTTCTCCATGACCGTCGGTGTAATCAGTGCATAACCTTGCAGCTGCCAGTGTGCCAGCTCGGTGATAGCGGAAGGTGCCACCTCGATAAATTCGTAAAAGGCATCGGGTTCATAGCCGTAGTCATGGGCCGCGATGCCACACACCCTGAACTTCACGCCAAGACTGGCATAGTAGCGCATGCGCTCAACCGCATCCTTGTACCTTTCATAGTTCTTGCGTGCCACCGTTACAATCTCGGTACCGTGGATAACAACGACAATATCGAGGAACTCCGGGGCCATATTGTAGGGATCATCCATCAGTGGATTCATCAGGGAACGGATCCAGAAAAGTGCACTGGCCATTTTCTCCGGGTTATCGAAATAAAAATCATAGACGACTTTTTGCTCGGAGTAGGGTGTTTGTACGACATGCGACACCTTGTCATCCGCCCATCCCGTCAAGCTTGTGGCCGTAATCATGAACATGAATACTGTACGCAGGTAGGTCATGGCTGGCACCCTCAATGTCAAATCGATAACAAGTACTAGTTACCCGGTACGGTACTCAGGCCGAGAATTTCCCAGTCCTGCATGCCCCCGCGATACCACTTGATCCTGTCAGCCGGGTAACCGAATTTCAGCAGGTTGAGGATATTGTTTGGCGACTGCCCGCACCACATGCCGTTACAGAACAATACCAGGGTCCTGGCATTGGAGTAATCCCACAGACCTTCCATTTCCCTGACACCAAACCGCTCGACCATGATCTCGCTGATCGAGATCGGGTCCGCTCCCTGGGCCGGGTTCAGTGCCGTCCACGGGATGTTTACAGAGCCCGGGATGGTGCCTCTCTTCACCCAGTCCGGTGTGCGTGAATCGATCACCAGGACCGATTCATCACCCGCATTGATCCTGCCGAGATAGGCAAGCACCTCAAGCTCTGCAATCGTTTCCACACCGGGGGCCACTACCGCAGGCTGGATACAGAACGGCGGGCACTTGCGTGAGGTCTTGGCAAAATCCGGATTGACGGTATTTTTCTGGTCCTGGTTACGCCTGATGGTCATCTTCTTGCCATTATGCAAGACCTCAACGGATGCCATGTCGGAGGTGATGTTTACATCGATCTTGTCGGCGGCAAACGTGCCGATGGATGCCAGCAGTGCGCTGGAGACAAACGCAGTGATCAGCAGGGTTTTTATCGAGTTCATGGTGGTAATGCTCCTCAAGTAACAGTTGCATGTGTGTAAAACGACAGTCAAATAATCAAGCTGGCGAACGACTTGCACCCGGGTTGTTACGCTCTTCGTCATGACAAGGATGCCGGGGCCTTTTGCTGTTGACCGGCCAGTGCCACACGCTGTTCATAGGCGTCCCGGGCAATGCGGATATCCTCAAGGAAGTAACC
>JBATFE010000031.1:0-7226 GCA_049664445.1 Gammaproteobacteria bacterium | reverse complement strand
AGCGGCCGCCCAGCTGCGGCCTATACCGCTGCTCTCGAACCCGCAGGAGAACACCAGCACCCGGCCCTTGCCCGGCACCGGGATCACCGCCGGGGCCATGCCTTCCTCGAGGTCGCGGCCGGCACCGGCCCGCCGAATACCCGCCATATCCAGTGTCGCCAGTGTCTCTTGCAAGCCGGCAACACCCCAGTCGAGCACGTGGTTGTTGGCCAGTGCATCGCCCCATGGGTAAGCGAGTTCTACGGGCCTTTTCACAGCGCCATTGGTACGCTCGGCCAGCCGCACATAGTCGCGCGCGTCCCGGATATAGGCTTCATACAGCTGTGGATTGCCCGGATGTGGCAGGACCTGGTCGATGCCCCGCCCGGTCATCACATCGCCACAGAGGAACAGGGTCAGCAGCCGCGTCTTGTCGACATTCTGTGGAGATTCTTTCATGGCCGTCTGCAGGGCAAGCACCTTCGGCCCGGCAACAGCGCATACTGCCGCCACCCCGGCGAGCCTGAGGAAATGTCGCCTGGTTTGTGTTGGGTTATGTACAGTGTCAGCGCACAATGTAACCGGCTTCGGGTCATTGGTCCTGTAGTAGAGTCTAGCTCACGACAGCTGATTGTGCCGGCGCCCCCTTTAACCGGCTTGTACACCGGAGGCACACCATGCACTTGTCCCTGCCGCGCCACATGGCAACCCTGGTACTGCTGACCGTGCACATGTATGGAACCGCGTGTTATGCAGGGCAACCGTCGTCCAGCCTGGAGCAATCGATATGCGGGCTCAAGGAGCCGTTCGTTTTCTGGCTGTGGAGTGCAGCCGCGGGAGAGGCCAGTGCCGCACGGCTGGCGCAGGTCGCCAATGTCGAAGACGTCGCCTTTACCAGTCGCGATGGCCGCATCCTGCGCGGGTACAAGCTCAAGGCCATCCATGCCATGGCGGGCAGGGACCAGCCGAGGGGCTACCTGCTGGTGGTGCAGGGAAATGCCATGCTGGCGGACCAGATCATCACCCGTTTTGATCCGTTTGCCAGGCTGGGCTATGACGTTTTTATTTTCGATTACCGCGGCTATGGCAGATCTGATGGCAAGCGCCGGTTGAAGGCGATACTCGATGACTACCGCCAGATCATCCAGCAGCTGGGCACGCAGCCCTACCAGCGGCAGGCCTTCTACGGTATGTCGTTTGGGGGTGTGGTGCTGCTGGACGCGCTGCGGCAGCAAACCGGCGAAATGACGGTGGTCATCGATTCGACACCGAGCCGCTTGTCTGACTACGGCTGTCCCGCTACGCACGATCCGGTCAATAACCTGCCCCGGGATGCCGGCAACCTGCTGGTTATTGCCGGCGCCAAAGACCGGGTCGTCAAACCGGGGGCGTCCAGGGAATTACTGGAGCGGGCAGAAGACCGTGGTGCAACGGTACACAGGGATCCCGCCTGGGGCCATCCTTTCATGGATAGCCATACCCGGTCCCGGCTGGAAACCGTGCGCCGGTTCCTGACAGGTGAATAGCTTGACTGTAATGTATTGAATGCAGGAAAAGGGGGGTAGTCTCTCGCGCAACAAGAGCAGCAATCCGCTTTGTACAGACTTCAGGTAGTGAAGCAGTCAGGGCGCCATTGCGTACCGCGAACTTCTGATCGATACTGCGCGGCTTGCAGCAAGCCTGTGTAACGGACGCTGCCGGGGCTGGAGGTTCAGTAAAGTAATAATGCAAAAGAACAAGTATATATACCAGGGTATTCTCGCCGGGGTACTGGCGACTTTCATTCTTGCCCTGCTGATGCTGAGCAGGGGGCTGTTCCCGCAATTCGAAACTGTGACACTGCTGATTGGAATTGCACGGGTCTTGCTAACTGGTACTGGATTGCCGGCGCCGTTTGCGGGCTGGTTATGGTTCTTTGCCATCGGTGGTCTGTGGTGGGGCGCCTGGTTCGCGATCATAGCGCCAATTATTCCGGGACGCTCTTTCTGGATCAAGGGTGCAGTATTTGGTTTCGCTACCGGTCTGGCTGTCATCTGGACAATCATGCCCCTTGCAGCAGGCGGGGCACTTGGCATGAAGCTGAGTCTCTGGCAGCCGGTGGTTACCCTGTCCGAGCATCTGATCTATGGCGTGGCACTGGGGGTGGTTTACGACTGGCTGACTACACGATAATGGCGGCTGTGGTTTCCAGGATACAGCGACTGGATAGACACGTTGGTAGGGTAATCGTCCCTGTGCTGATGACGGCAAGCTGCTGAACGGCCGTCTTGCCCCGGTCAGAAAACTGTCCGATATTCCTGTATATTCTGCGTAGCCCGTTGTGTTCCTTATTCGAGGAGATCTTGATGTCCAGAACCCTGCTGTTGTTATTCCTGGCGCTGCTGCTGGTCGCTTGTACGGAAGAACAGCAAAACCGCCTGACCCGTCTCGGGGTGACCTGGCTGGAGGGCAATTACCGGGTAACCTATGCCGATGGCGAGCATGTAAAAAGCTGGGTGGTGCGTGACAGCAAGGTCACGTCTGAACCCGAGAAGGGTTATTATTTCTTCTGGGTCAAGGAGGGCAAGGAACGCTATTACGTGCAAACCCCGATTGCGCGAACCTATATCGAGGAAATTCCATAGACCGCAAGCGGAAGGTCATTGACCTTGCCCGTCTGTATCGGGCGCCGGTCAGTTCAAGCCAGCGCTTGTCGTAATTCCGGATCCGTCACAGAATCCTTGCTAGAAACCGATATCCGCCCGTAAACCGAAGATCCAGCCGGCGGGGTTGTCCTGGACGGGAGAGACCCTGGTGCGAACGTCTTTCATGTACTGAACGTCCGCGGTAAGTCCGACATGGTCGTTAACACCGAGACGGTAATAGGCCTCGAAAACGTGGCTGTTATCTATGTCGAGATTGCCGCCTGCAAAATAAGCGTAGCCAACCCCGATATTGTCCGGTGTGCGACCCCAGCCAACGCCGTTGAAATTAAGGCCTGCGGAATAGTGCGCTTTGTAATCAACCGCCGCCTCTTCACGTTGCCAGACAAAACGCAGGAACGCAGCCATGACAGTATTGAGTTCCTGGTCGAATGACAGCCCCCAGCTGAGCAGTGACTCCTCTTTCGTACCAGAGGGGTTGGGGAATGCAGACGAAGTCCCGCTGAGAGTAATGCGGTAGTTGCCAGTGCCTGACCGGGTATCAGCGCGGTAACCCGTCTGGATGCCCCAGAAGTTGTAATTGTTACCGTCGTCGTTCTCACCGATATTCATACCCAGTGCGTTGACCGACCAGGGGCCGGACGCCCACTCCAGTGCGGCACCCCGATCATAGGAAGGCAGGCTGTAACCGCCAGAATTCACGAAGGCCTCGTTCATGAACTGGGTATATTCGTCGTTTGCGTAGTCGTTCGCGTCAAGGTAATCGGTAGAGTCGATGATGCCAAGGGTCGCACCCAGCGTGCTGTTGTTTGCAAAACTCAAGGTATGCCTGTACCAGGCGGCCAGCAGGTAGTCGCGGTTGCGGCCATTGATGTCCCTGACGTTGTCCTCGAGGTCAGCGGCCCAGGGTGACAGTACCCAGGGTGAGACCTCGTTAAGGCTATTGCCAGTGGCGAATCCGAACTTGACGAAGAACTGGTTGGCGTCGTCGGGGTGATAGCTGGCCTCCAGCTGCAAGGGCAGGGCACCGCGACAGGTGTTATCGAACGTCTCTAATAAGCCATCGTCATCGTAGTACTCCGACGGCAGCCGTGCCGAGACGTGCTGGCATTGACCGGCACCCGTGAGGATTCCATTGATGGAGAACTGCTCATTAAGGTTATATGCCTGCACCGGGAGTGCCAGAGAAGTCAGCAGGAGCATAATTAAAAGACGGCAAATGATCGATTGCATTTTTCTATGTTCGTCATTCTGGAAGAAAGCCCAATATGTCTTGACTGCAGACATAGCTATACATGAACACCCTGATCCTGAAAGCTACCCTGGATATAAACGAGTTCGGAGCTGATCGCCTGAATAAACTGTCGCCGCTCAGGGTTGATCTGAACGACTACGCATCATCAAACAGCCCGTAGTGGTAGGCACCTTCAATCACGCCGCTGGTATAGTAGCCCTGCAGACCCCTGAAGCCCCCTTTTGCAAAATACACCTTCAGGTCAGGGTCCTGTTTCATTGCCTGTTTTACATTGGCAACCAGTTGATCGTCGGCATTTCTCACGAGGACACCGCAAAACCCCGCTGTCAGTGGATAGATATCATTGCCGCTATCACCGCAAAATACGACATCCCCTTTCGCGGCGCCATACTCCTCGGCCACATACTCAAGGGCGGTCTGCTTGGTCGCGCTGGCGGGTAAAAAATCCAGCAGCCCCTTGCCGTCTACTGAATCATAGCTGTAGATGATGACTTCGTCGAACTTTCCCTTGACCCGTTCATCGACCTTCTTCAACACGGCATCATTTTTATCGTGCTCGACATAGTAGCTCTGCTTGAACGGATTCAGGTGCTCGCTCTCCTGTTCCCGCATCCCCTCAACATCGGCAACCGCGTCTCTTATGGCACTGGCATCCCACCTCGGGCTCGCCTGCCTGACATGGGTAATCCAGCCATCATCAAACGTCCATTCGCCATTCAGGTATTTTCTGATCGAGGTGCCGACATCGCCGCAGAGCACATCCGGGTATCTGACGCCGTATTCTTTAATCGCATTTTCAGTGAGCGCCAGATTGCGCCCGGTCACGTAGACGACAAGGACATCGTGCTCTTTTGTCAGGCTGTTGAACAGACTGATGGCTTCGTCATCAGCCTTCCAGCTGCCATTCGGGAGCAGCGTCCTGTCCAGGTCGGTAGCCAGTATCTTCATATTGTTCTCCACGAATAATTTGTTTCAGCGGGCTAGCGATACGAGGTCACGTATTCGTCGCAGGCCTTGCCCTTGTGGGTAACACTGAAGCCGAAGTCACGCAAGTCGGCGTTCAAGGTCGCTACACAGCCATGATGTGTCCAGGTCATGTGCAGGCGGTGTTCATCCGAATCGTGGATCTCCAGTTCGCCCTCAAAGGCGGGTGACTTGTTGCGCAGTCGCATGAGTTCCAGCTGGTCACGCACGACAATGCGCGAGAGTCCATGGTCGATATCACTGTGCATGAGCGTGGTGCGATTGATTTCCTTGTGTCCGGCCGCACCGCCCATGTCAGCCGCTGCGTAATCGTTCCTGCCGGCAAACAGGTCCAGGTACCATACTTGCGGAGTGCCCGGCATAAACATCTGAATGGCCCGCGCAAGGCGCAGCTTGCGCTCGTCTTCTCCGAGTGCGCTGAAGAATGTCGCATTGACCTGGTAGTAAGCTATCTTCTTGCCATCCGGTCCATAGAGGTTTTTTACCCGTCCGCCCCGGTCCATTATTTCATCGATAATTGCGGCGATTTCCCCCTCGCTTAACAAGCCCTTGCGGGTGACACCGTTGACTTCCTTGCCCCTCAGGTCAAGAACAGGGATGCCATCATGACAACCCAGCATGTTGATGGTGTTGATGTCTTTTTCCAGTATCTCGCCAATCCACTGCAACAGATGCTTGTTCGAGCCGCGATCCAGTGCATCGATCACCAGTCCCGGAAAGAAAAAATCGTAGATAGGGAAACCCCTGGCGGCCACTTCTTCATGCAGTCCATAGCCATATTCAGCATGTATTTCAGGCAGGAGAATCAGGTCGTACTTGTCCGCTATGCGTTTCAGTCTCCCCAGGTACTCCCAGGTGCCGGGCTTGTTGAAGAAATTGACCTCACCTGGTTCCTTGTGCAGGTAGGCGAAGGCATCGAGCCTGACGAGCCTGCCACCGTGTGCGCGCAGTTTCTTCAGGGTTTCGTCGTAAAATTCCCAGACCTCTTCCGACTGGGCGTTGAGGTCCATTTGTCCAAGGTATTTACGGTTTTGTTCAACAATGGAGATGATGTCGTCCCTGTGATGCGAGAAATCGCCGAGGTCCATTTCGCTGAGGTCACGTCTTGCATTCAATACATCATTGACGATCGCTGCAATATGCTCCGCATCCTCGTGGGTGAGTTCACTGATCCCCAGTGCCTGCAACAGATCGTGGGGGGCGACCTCGTGATAGGAGACATCATGATAAAATGTGTTCCAGTACGGCCTGTCGGTGCCATCCGGGAAACGTACCTTCAGTATCGGAAGACCGGGTTTCCTCATGAAAAGCTTTTCGAGATGTTCTTCGTGAGGTATGACGTGGCCGTCAGGACTCAACTCGCCATGTGATTGCCAGAATTCATTCCAGTCAATAAAGAAGTTCTTGTATCTGGACTTATCCCCGTTTCTTAACAGGTCCTGGAACTGTGGCGAGCCTACGGAGAGATGGTTCAAAACGAGATCAAACTTGAACATGACATTGAGCTCATGGAGCTGTTGCAGGTCTTCCTGCGAGACCAGTTCGTCATTGAGGTCGTAATCGATGATGGAAAAGCCGCGATCCAGGTCACTGTTGAATACGGTAGGCAGGATGTAGAACAGGGAAAAAACATCCTTGAATTCAGGTCGCTTGAGCATGTGTACAATATCAGCCAGGTTGCGGCCAATGCTGTCAGGGTAAGCGTTGAATATGACGCCTTTCGGCATAGCCTGCTTCGTCGATTCGAATTCGGTATTCATGGCGCTCACTCAATTGCTTGCAGGTTCTTCTCGCAGCCGCACACGGGTACTTTTCAGCAGCGCATGCAAGGCATGAATGTATTCTAGCGGGTTAGCAGGTTGATGAATACTCGTGGCGACCTTAACTGCAAGTACGCCGATGGTGGGCCGGAGAAGGCCTGCCAACGCTACCAGCAGATGGCCGTTAACAAAAGCATCGAGGAAATGGCGGTCTCATACCAGCAGGCAGACAACCCCATGCAAGCGGTAGACACCATGGACTGGAAACTGTGGGTTGACTGGGATCCGTGGTAGTAGCAACTATCGCGGGTTAAGTGCACGGCGTCTGTAGCCGGGCAAGCCGGGTCAGCCGGATTTGACCAGCAACTCTTTTGAGCCGACGCCCCAGTGACTGATGACGGCGGTCAGTTCGCCGAGAGAGACATCCAGTACCTCCACCTGCGTCATGGGTACCAACTTGATCGAACCTGCCATTGGGGTGGGTGAGCGGGGTAACATGACGCTCGCGTAGCCGTTGCCAAGGTCTTCCATCAGGTAGGCGAATTCGCGCTGGTCGGCGGGGCCATGAATCAGTGCGGGTTTGAATTTGCCGTCTTCCTCCAGGGA
>JBATFE010000030.1:0-5215 GCA_049664445.1 Gammaproteobacteria bacterium | reverse complement strand
TCCGAGCTTGACAACATCGCCAAACGCGCCGCGCTGTGCCATCAGTGGGAGCAGGCAATCCTGGCCGGCGACACCATTGACATGGAGGCGGTCGAGGCACAATGGGCTGCCCTGCCCGCACCTTCCGGCACCCATGCCGAGGCAATGCAGCAGCGCTGCAGACAGGCACTGAGCCGGCCGGACGACGCGACACTGTCAGGCAACCTTGCAGCAAAACAGGCTGCCTGCCTGAAGCTGGAAGTGCTGCTGGAACTGGAATCACCCGGGGAATGCCAGGCCGAACGCATGGCCTACCAGATCGAACGACTCAACTCATCGCTGAAAAAGGACCGCAGCGCGCAGGACTCGCCCAAGGACCTGTTGCTGGACGTATTGACCACCGGCGCAGTCCCCGCCGACGTGGCCGGGGCAATTGAACAGCGCATCAGCAACTGCCTGACGCACTTCAAACAGCGGTTGTAACAACCCTTCCGCAACCCACCACGCGGGGCTAGCCCGCCATCCCTGTGCCATTGAAAGGCATCGCATGATCAACGGAACCCGGCAGTGTTCTTGTGTCAGCCCAACACCGAATCGATCGGGACACGCCCGATAGATTGTTCTTTTGTCCAATTCCGCCGGCAAGTTGATATGTGATTAAATCAAGCTTCCGGCTTAATGACCCCTGCGATACCCGTCACCCCGGCCGGCACAGGAACAACAACATGAACAGACTACTCGCCAGCTCAATGGTCTCCATATTGCTGTCATTCCCGGCCCAGGCGGCCGAGCAGATCACCGACGCGCAGATACAACAGGTCATCAATGCCACTGACGCGGCAGCAATGAACCGCGACACTGCAGGCATCGCGGCGTATCTGAGTGACGCGTTTGTAAAAACAATCGAGTTTCCCTACAAGAAATGGATGGCGAAGGTAAGGCTCCACAAGGACAAGTACCTGGCACTGATTGACGAGGGCTGGGCAAGTGCCGGGGACTATGACTATCAGCGCCATGACACAGAGATTCATATCATGCCGGACGGCCTGAGCGGAGTGTCGCATTCAACCGTCATCGAGAACATGGTTCAGGACGGCGAGAAAATGACCAGCAGGTTCCGCGAATACGCCACCTATGAACTGGAAAACGGCAGGCCGGTCATCACCCGGGTCAGTGGCCACACCCTGCTCGGCGATACGACACCGCAATGGCAGGAAGAGTAAACCTTACTGTTGCACAAGATTCCAGAAAGAACGCAGAAATGTGCCTGTGTAACGAAGCTAGCCTGCTGCCTGCCATGTGATACTGGCGTTCACTCACGGTGAATTCAGGAAACAGCCCCCCTCTCCCGGCGGGAGAGGCGATTATGCAACGACGGGTTAAATTCTTATCCGATCAAATGGGGGTCAATGTCGAATGCGGGTTGCTTGCGCATGGAAAAACAGCAACAGGGCACGAGATGCAACCAGGACCCGCCCCGGTTCCGCGTCGAGCAGGTATACTGTCATCGGAATCAGCTACGGGTATGGAGGACGCGAGTGGACATTCGCTTGACCCCCTGCGAAGCGCGCGTGATTGGCTGCCTGCTTGAAAAGCAGCGCACCACCCCCGAACACTACCCGCTTTCGCTCAATGCACTCACCAATGCCTGCAACCAGAAGAGCAGCCGCGACCCGGTGCTGGAACTCGACGAGTCCACGGTGCAGGACACGGTCGATGCCCTGATGAAGAAACACTACGTCATCGAGAAGAGCGGCTTCGGCAGTCGCGTCACCAAGTATCAGCACCGCTTCTGCAATACTGAATTCGGCGACCTGCAGTTTTCTGCACAGGAACTCGGCATTGTGTGCGTGTTGCTGCTGCGCGGCCCCCAGACCCCGGGAGAACTGCGCACCCGCACCGAGCGCCTTTGCAAATTCCAGGATACCCGCGAGGTCGAGGCGACGCTTGATCAACTCATGCAGCGAGACGACGGTCCCTTCGTGAGGAAGCTTCCCCGCGAACCGGGAAAGCGTGAGAGCCGCTTTGCACACCTGTTTGGCAGCGAGTCAGATATGCACGAAACGGCTGCACCTGCCGATGCGGTGTCCGCCGAACCGGGCACGGATTCTGACCGCATGGAGCAGCTTGAACAGATGGTCAGGCAACTGCGCGATGAGATGGCAACCTTGAAGGCACGGCTTGACCGGATTTCACCGGACCAGGGCCCTGGCAGCATGCAATAGAAAACGGAGTGCACCCTGCAATCTTCATCATCATCCCGGCCGGGCATGATCCGTATGGTGACAGGGTGAGTGGCGCACGCGTCTGTCCGGCCGGATTTCAAGCGTACATTGGCCGCTTGTCGATTAACCGCATCCAGCCGCGGACAATCCGGTAGATCAGCCAGAGGGTCACGGCGGCCAGCAGAGCGAATCCAAACGGGGCGCCGACCACGGTCACGATCAGCAGCACGGCAATGAGCAGCCACAGCAGTGCAAACCAGAAGGTGCGGATTTGCCAGCGATAGTGCGATGCCGCCCAGCTGTCGCGTGCACTGCCGCGTTTCAGGTAGCTGATAATGACGGCGATGATCGATGGCACACTCCCGACGAAGCCCCCGATCACGGTTGCGGACCCCGTAATACCGAGCACGATAGCAACCGTATGCAGGCCATAGACGATGTGCGCCGCCAGCAGGGCCGACTGCACGGGTTCTTCGCTTTTCGTTTCTTCGACGGCTGACACGACACTTCTCCACGGCTGCGAGGACAGACCTGGCCAGTGTACCGGTGTTTTCGAGGCGAAACACCACGCACCGGCGCCGAGAAAACCCCCTGGTTACAAAAAACTACCTGTAGGAGCGCCGTCCCCGGCGCGATTCGCGGCGAGGCGCTGGCGCCTTTTTTATGACGCCTGTTTCACAGAACCACAAATAGACCCGCTTGCATGCCTCCCCTGCCATAGCAGGTTGCGTGCCAGTCACTCCGCTGGACGTAGCCGTCAATCCTGCTAAAATTCCCAACCCCTGTTCCAGAAAACTGACTCATGGCAAGAAGGCTTATTCCAGCGTGCTGAAAATTACCGTCATGAACACCAAAGGTGGTTGCGGTAAAACCACGATCGCCACCAACCTGGCGAGCTATTGCGCCTCCCGTGGTTACGGTACAGCACTGTTCGACTACGACAAACAAGGCTCCAGCATGCGCTGGCTGAAAGGGCGCCCCTCCTCCCTGCCACCGATGCACGGCGTCGCCGCCTTCGAGCCGCCGCGCGTGGGCATCACGCGTGCCTGGCAGATGCGGGTCCCGCAAGATACCCGTTATATTATTACCGACACGCCAGCCGGTTACGCCCTGGTCGATATCGAAGACCGTGTTGCCGAAACCGACGTCATACTCATTCCGGTATTACCCTCCTCGATCGATATTCATTCGACGGCCGACTTCATCAGGGATCTGTTACTGGTCGGCAAGGCACGCGTCCACAACACCCGACTGGCGATTGTCACCAACCGCACACGTATCCGCACCCGGGCCGTTGAAAAACTGGAACGCTTTCTCAACAAACTCGATATTCCCGTCATTGCACGCATCCGCGATACCCAGCACTACGTCAGTGCCGCCGAACAGGGGCTCGGCATCCATGAACTGAATGAGCGGGACGCGCAGAAAGACCGTGAAACATGGGCCGAACTGCTCGACTGGCTCGACAACCACCGCGGTGGGTTCACCGACTTCGAATACTCACAGCTGCAAGACCAAAGCGCCTGAACGACTGCAGGAGCGGCTCGCATCCGCGATTTTTTCAGCCGTAAATAAAGAGGACGTCAGGCGTCGGCCGCTGAACTGGCCGGCAGCAGTTTCCAGCCGAGGTAAGTGATTGCCGCATAAGACGCCAGAATCACACTGAGCACGGTGTTCAACTGCATGAGATCCTTTATGGAAAGGTCGACATGGGCGACCGCCACGATAAATACCAGGCCGCTGTCCAGTACAATCGTCGCGAGCGCGGCAATCAGCCATAGCAGTTGAGCGGCAATCAGTCTACCGCGTTGCTGCCGGGTACCCACCCACCAGCGCAGCAGACGCCAGAAGAACAACAGCGCACCCGTAACAACCGCCAGTAGCGTCGCACCCAGCAGGCCGACGGCGATGAGTTGCAGCCGCTCTTTGGGATCGCGCCACTTTGCCCACACGGGCTTGGTGACACCCAGCGCCTCCAGTTTCCGCCAGGCCATGCGCCGAATCCCGAGGTCGTCATCGTTTGCGGCCCTGCGCCACGCCTGCTCGTCAAGATTGAACTGGCCCAGGGCATTCCATGCCTCCGCCCTGAGTTCCACGTCCGGCTCCCCGGTCAGCTGCAGCAGGGCCGCCTGCACCGCAACGGGCAAGTCCCTGCCGGCGATGCGCCACAACGCCAGCCGGCGCAGCGAATAGACGCGCAGGGTACGCTGCACTGAAGGGTCACTGGCATAACCGAGCAAGCCAGGCAGCACCTCGCCAGCGACGGCGCTCAACTCCACCACGGCAAAGGCCGCGTACGTATGCACCAGTGCATCGCCATCATCGAGCGCCGGATAAAATGGCGCGCTATCGCGGCGATGCCGCAAGCTGTTGTGCAACAGGACGGCTGCCACCTGCAGGCGCAACCCGGCCTCTGTATCCGCTACCAGGCTCCGCTCGAGGGCAGCCACGGCCGCTTGCGGCAAGGGTTCTGTCAGGGAGCATGCAAACAGCCCCTGCAGGATCTCCTCGCGTACGGCCCGGTCGCGACCCCCGGACAGGGCGCTGATAGAGTGTTCACACAGCCGCGCTCGCAAAACGGCGTGTTCCACCCGGAGATCCTGTGGCGGTCCGTCCGGCAGCGCGACCGTGGTGGCGGCAGCAGCCGGCAATAGCCCCATTGCAGCGGTCGCCTTCATCCAGGCGGCCAGATCCTGCCCTGCCGACGGTTCGATCAGCAGGCGGCTCAGTGCCTGGCGTACCGCCTGGTCTGGGTCATCGGTCACCAGCGGCAGCAGTGCTTCCATCACGGCCGGATCGAGTGGCTGGCGTGCATGGACCGCCTGCAGGGTGCTCGCGATGAGGCCGCGCACCTTTGGATCAGGCTCCTCCCTCAGCCTCTCCAGCAGTACCTGCAGGGTGGCCGGGTCCAGGGTCTGCGTGGCGTAGACCTTGCCGAGCGCCTGTACTGCCTGCAAACGCACCCGCGCATCGGGGTCGCCGACAGCGGCCTGCAACAATTGCTCCCTGGC
>JBATFE010000029.1:0-4156 GCA_049664445.1 Gammaproteobacteria bacterium | reverse complement strand
ATTGCCTGTCACGCCTGCTATGACGCCCCCTGCCAGTTGAAGCTGTCATCCGCCCAGGGCCTGCTGCGGGGCACGATCAGGCAGCCGGTTTACGACAGCGCGCGCCTCACCGACATGGCACCGACGCGGCTATTCATCGATGCCCGGACCACTGCCGGGTGGCGCGACAAGGGTTTTTATTCGGTGCTTAATAACCAGGGCGGCCCGCTGGACAACAACCTCGAACAGTCATTGCTCTACAACATGATCGAGCTGGGCAGAGAGCATACGCTGGCTGCGAACGCCGCGGTACCGGAACATATCCAGCTCGGGTTGCAGCGCAAGAATGAATGCCCGCTGCCAACTGAGTTCGAGAAGTATGCGGAAAAGAAACCGCTGCAGGGCATGCCACTGGCGATCACCGGACTGCATGAGAGAGAATTCCAGACCTTGCGGCAATGGATCCGGGAAGGCGGCGTTATCGATGAAAAGCCTGTATCGCTCACCGAACAGGAACAACAACAGGTCCATCAATGGGAGGCCTTCTTCAATCGCGCGGCGTTAAAGAACCAGCTGGTGTCCCGTTACCTGTATGAACATTTCTTTCTGGCGCATTTGTATTTCGAGGGTTTGGATAGCGGCAATTTCTTCGAGCTGGTGCGCTCCAGCACGCCGCCGGGTAAGCCCGTCCGCATTATCCCCACGGTGCGCCCGAACGATGATCCCGGCCGGCCATTTCATTACCGGCTGCGCAAGATCGAGAGCACCATTGTTCACAAGACCCACATCACCTATCCGCTGGGTGAACAGCAGCTGGCCCGCCTGCAGACGCTGTTTCTTGCCCCGGACTGGGAGCTTGCGCAGCTGCCGGATTATTCAGCCGGTGATGCGCTCAATCCCTTTACAACCTTCAGCGCGATCCCGGCACGTGCGCGTTACCAGTTCATGCTCGATTCGGCCCAGTACTTCGTCATGACCTTCATCCGTGGCCCGGTATGCCGTGGACAGGTGGCCACCGATGTCATCGATGACCAGTTCTATGTGCTGTTTCAGGACCCGGACGCGGATCTGTCTATTACCGATCCGGCCTACCTGGCCAGTGTCCAGCCCTATCTGGAGTTGACCACCGAGAACGAAGGACTGGTAGCGCTGGCCCCGGAGTGGGAGAAGCGTAAACATGAACGGGATGAATATATCATTCTGCGCGGCAAGGCCTATCGCGACCGGCAACCCGCGGGCCCGTCACTGCAGGACATCTGGGACGGCGATGGCAGCAATGACAATGCGGCGCTGACGGTCTTCAGGAATTTCGATAATGCCATTGTGACGAAGGGTTTCGTGGGCGCCATCTCCAAGACCCTGTGGGTGATGGACTATCCCATGCTGGAGCGCACCTATTATGAACTGGTGGTGAACTTCAATGTGTTCGGGTCGGCGGCCAGCCAGGCGGAGACACGCCTGTACTTCGATCTGATCCGCTCCGGCGGCGAGAACAACTTCCTGCATTTCATGCCCCCCGGGGTGCGCACCGCCCTGCGCGATTCCTGGTACCAGGGACGCAGGGCGGAAAAGAAACTCCGCGACGACTATGTCATTGTCAACGAGGACCTGCCGGTGCAGATACCCTACCGCAGCGCGGACCCGAAAGCCGAGTTCGTCGCGCTTGTCAGTGCGCGCCTAAAGTCGCTGGCCGGACCGCCTGATGTGCTGAACCGCTGCGCGCGGCCACCCTGTTACAGTGCGGACGCAACTGCCGCGGAAAGACAGGTGGAGGCCAGCCTGCAGACCCTGACCTCGAGGCCGGCCTCACACCCTGCCATGCAGTTTGTCGACTTCATGCCGGATGTCAGCTTTGTGCGCATCAGTAGCGGTGCCCCCGACGCGGACCTTGCCTACACCCTGGTGCGCAACAAGGCGCACACCAATGTCGCCTTTTTGCTGGAAGAGGAAAAACGCCGCGAGCCGCGCAAGGATACGCTCACCGCCTACCGCGGGCTGCTCGGTAGTTACCCCAATTTCATGTTCAACGTGCCGCAGGACAGCATCGAATCCTTTACCGCAGACCTGCATGCCGTGCAAACACGTGAGCAATTCATCGAGCTGGTCGGTCGCTACGGTTTGTCCAGAACCCATGCGGAGATCTGGACGAACTTTCAATGGTTTGTCGATTATATGCGGCGGACCCGCCCGATCGAGGCGGGTGTCTACGACCTGAACCGTTATAAAAAGGTGGCCGATCTGATGGCCGATGAAAGTGGCTAGTCCAGTTGTATGTTTTTTAATCCGTGAAGTATTCACAATGACCACTCATCAGGAATGATGAGTTCCAGGAGAATTACTGTCATGTCTATGAAACCACTCACCCTGTTTTTAACCACAGCCTTGTTAGTTGTGGGGCTCAGTGCCTGCAGCCACACCACAAAAAAGGCCGATACAGGGGCAGCGTCCCCGGATGCTAAAAAGGCCGCAACGGCGGACAGTGACCTCAGCGAGGCCCAGAAAGAGGCAAAGCGGCAGTCGTTGCTGAAGATGGCAGACGACACGCTGAAAGAGATTTATACCCTGGATCCAAAGGCTAAAGACAAGGTGGAAAAGGCCCATGCCTACGCGGTATTCGACGATTATATCTATAATGCCGTGCTCTATGTCGCGGGCAAGGGCAACGGTGTCGCCTTACTGAATAGCACGAAAGCGCCTGAGTATATGCTCATGGTAAGGGCCGGCACCGGCCCCGGCGTTGGCTATACAAAATTCCGGCAGCTACTGATCATCAAGAACGAGAAAAGCTATAAAGAAATGACGACAGTCGGACTGGATGTCGAGGCATCAGCAAATGCGACCTTCAAGGTGGGTGACTTCGGTGGCAGCAAGTTGTATGCAGGGTCTTTTAATCCCTATGTCGACGTGTATACCATCACGGATGCCGGTGTTGATCTCCAGGCGAACTGGGGCGGGGTGGAGTATATAAAGAATTGGGGCCTTGACAAGGATACCAGTACTGGCAAATAAGCGTTTGCCAGGGCGGCCAACCAGAGAAGAAGGGATATTATGAAGCAGATAAGCAACTGGCTGAAAACAACGGCCATCACGGCGATTCTGGGTATCGTGCTGACGGCCTGCGTCACTACGCAGCAAACCGATGCGATCGGCAATGAACGCATGCTTGCGGCTGCCGGATTTCGGATGAAACTTGCCGATACCGACGCGAAAATGGACCATTTGAAAACACTGCCGCAACGCAAGCTGGTACCTCACCAGAAAGAGGGTGAGGTCTTCTACACCTACGCGGATGCAACCTATTGCAAGTGCATCTATGGTGGGCCGGAGAAGGCCTACCAACGCTACCAGCAGATGGCTGTTAACAAAAGCATCGAGGAAATGTCAGCCTCATATGCAGAGCAGGACAACCCCATGCAGGCGGTAGACACCATGGACTGGAACCTGTGGGCTGACTGGGGACCGTGGTAGTGGGATTATCGCCGGTTAAATGCATGGCGTCTGTAGCCGGGCAAGCCGGGTCAGCCGGATTTGACCAGCAACTCTTTTGAGCCAACGCCCCAGTGACTGATGACGGCGCTCAGTTCGCCGAGAGAGACATCCAGTACCTCCACTTGCGTCATGGGTACCACCTTGATCGAACCTGCCATCGGGGTGGGCGAGCGGGGTAACATGACGCTCGCGTAGCCGTTGCCGAGGTCTTCCATCAGGTAGGCGAATTCGCGCTGGTCGGCGGGGCCATGAATCAGTGCGGGTTTGAATTTGCCGTCTTCCTCCAGGGACGCGAACCGGGACGCAAGGCTTTTGATAGCACTGTACAGCGGCAGGCGTCCGATGGTGTTGTCTTCCAGCCAGTGCCCCAACTGCCGGGCGGCTACCAGACGCATCGCCAGACCGAACAGCATTGAGACGAGAACAATGAGGATGATCGCTACCGCCACCGGCGCCTGCACATTCTCGAACCAGCTTTGCGGAAACAGCTCGGCGATGGGGGTGGCGAGGCCGATGATGGCCTCAAGGATTTCACCCAGCAATAAACCAAACAGAAGCAGCGGTAACAGGATAAAGAAACCACCCATCAGGGTGCTTTTCAGAAATTCCAGGAGTGTTTTCATCGTATGTGATCCTCGCAACGTGGCAGCGGGCTAACAGAACACCGTGATTCGCCGTAGCCAATAGT
>JBATFE010000028.1:0-4995 GCA_049664445.1 Gammaproteobacteria bacterium | reverse complement strand
GCTGCAAAGACTGCCCCTGCATTATTTTGACAACCAGTCCTCCGGCAACATCATTGCCAAGTTCACCTTCAACGTGGCGCGCGTCACCGAGGCTGCCACCAAGGTCATTGTCACACTGGTCAAGGACACCCTGATCATCATCGGGCTGCTGGCCTATGCCCTGTATCTTAACTGGGAACTGACACTGATAATCATGGTTATCGTGCCGCCGACGGCACTGGTGATTCGCTACTTCAGCCGCCGCATGCGCCGCCTCAGCCGTGATCTGCTGGATACCGTGGGTGAACTGACACACGTGGTACAGGAAGGCATCAGCGGTAACCGTGAAATCAAGATTTTCGGTGGCGAGGAATACGAGAACCGGCGTTTCAACAAGGTCAGTAACTGGATCAGGCGCTACCAAATGAAGGTTGCAGTCGCCGCTGAACTGAACGTCCCGATGGTGCAAATGTTTACCGTGAGCACGCTTTCCATCGTGGTGTATCTTGCGGCCATGCAGGCCAGGTCAGGCGAAATCACGGTGGGTACTTTTGTCGCGCTGATTACCGCGCTGGCATTGTTGTCATCACCGATCAAGCGGCTCACCAATGTCAACGCCCAGCTGCAGAACGGCCTGGCCGCTGCAGAGAGCATCTTTGCATTACTGGACGAATCCCCGGAACCCGACGCGGGGCAGACAATCATCGACAGGGCGCAGGGTAACATCAGGTTTTCACATGCCTCCTACACCCACCACGGCAGCGAGGGCCCGGTGCTGCATGACATCAGCATCGATATCCCGGCCGGTGAAACCGTCGCGCTTGTCGGCCCGTCCGGCGGCGGCAAGACAACACTTGCCAGCCTGCTGCCGCGCTTCTACAACCCGAGCAGCGGGCAGATTTTCCTTGATGGTATCGATACCCAGGAAATCAAGCTGACCAGCCTGAGGAAGCAGATTGCCTATGTCGGCCAGCACGTCATCCTCTTCAATGAAAGTATTGCCAGCAACATAGCCTACGGCGCTCAACGCAAGGACCTCTCCGCAGAGGATATCCGGGAGGCGGCGAGGAAGGCCCATGCCCTGGAGTTCATCGACAAATTGCCACAACAATTCGAGACCCTGATCGGTGAAAACGGCGTACGGCTGTCGGCCGGCCAGCGCCAGCGCATCGCCATTGCCCGGGCATTGATCAAGAATGCACCGATCCTGATTCTCGATGAAGCGACCTCGGCACTGGATACCGAGTCGGAAAAGATCGTCCAGCTGGCGCTGGATGAACTGCGCACGGGCAGGACATCCCTCATCATTGCACACCGCCTGTCTACCATAAAAAACGCAGACCGCATCCTGGCCATGAAAGACGGCCGCATTGTCGAGACCGGCACCCACGACGAACTGCTGCAACTGAACGGCGTCTATGCGCAGCTCTATGCTGCCCAGTCCAGGGAAGAGCACAGCAATACCCTTGAAAGCAATACCTGAACACACTTCAAGGGCCCGCTTTCTTGCACCGCGTTTCTGGCCAACGTGGCTGGGGATGTCACTGGCCCGGCTGTTGCAACTGCTGCCCTATCGCCTGCAACTCCCCGCGGGTCCCATGATGGGCAGGCTCTTCATGCTGCTCAACCCCTACCGTCGGCTGATCGTGAACACCAACCTGGCGCTGTGTTTCCCGGAGCTGGACGACAGGGAACGGCAACAACTCTACCGGCGTGTTGTCAGATCGCTGGGGCTCAGCCTGGTTGAGGAGGCCTCCAGCATCTGGGCACCCGACACATTCTTTGACCACATGGGTACGGTACAGGGACTGGAACACATCGCAGCCGCACAGGCACAGGGCAAGGGTGTACTGTTGCTCAGCGGACACTTTTGCTCGGTGGATTTCGCCGGCCGGGTGCTGCTCAGGCATCACCCGGTGTGCTTTACCTACCAGGAATTACGCAACCCCTTGTCCAACCATATCCTCACGGCTGCCAGGAAAAAATTTGCGCACTGCATCATTCACCGCCATGACATTCGCGGTTTCATCAAGACCCTGAAAGCCGGGGAGGTGGTCTGGTATGCGCCGGATCAGAGCCAGGCACGCAAAAACAGTGTCTTTGCCCCGTTTTTTGGCATCCAGGCCAACACACTGACGGCGACGACAAAACTGGTAAAGATGACCGGTGCGGTGGTGCTGCCCTTCGAGATCAGGCGGCGGCCGGATGCCATGGGTTACGCACTGACGATCCAGGCGCCACTCGAGGACTTCCCGGGTAACAATGAAGAAGCAGATGCTGCACGCTTTAATGCGCTGCTCGAGGCACAGGTGCGCGAAAATCCCGATCAATACCTGTGGATACACCGGCGCTTCAAGGCCCGGCCGGTGGGTGAACCAAGACTCTATCCGAAAAAACCGCGGCGAGCAAAACGGGCCAAACGCGAACAAAGGAAGGCGCAACAATAGTTCATATCCTGGTCAGGCATCCCGTCAGTGATATCGCCAGTAAGAATACGGCTATGGATAAACGACTGACCAAGCCCATTGAACTTCAACACCCTGCGCACGGATTTTCCTGCCGCATAAGCCATCAGAAAAATATCAGCTGCTGACTGCCGGGTCAGTTGTCGCGGCGGTAATTTCAAGAATACGCGCACGGATCCGGTCTGCACGCCCTGCCTGCCCGTCCCGCCCGGAACGCTCACGCCATGCAGCAGCAGATAGAAACCATGGATAACGGCGTTTACGTATCGCCAAATAATTACGGTTCGCTATCAGCGCACAAAGTGACGCATCCCAGTAATCTTTCAGCAGATCAGCATACAATGCTTTTTCCGGATAGCTGCCAATTGATACAGACTCGAATACATCCTGCGCCAGTTCGTGTAGCCGCTCGTGGCTTTGACGTCGCACCGGCTCAGGTGACCGGGGTGTCGAAGGGTGAACCATGAAATCAGAGTGCAATCCAGGTGCGACAGCCCACCGCGCAGCAAAAGAATTCCTTAACGCCCACGCCGTATCGCACGCATGGCGAAAACCCTCTGGAAATGGATGGGCCTGAATATATTCAGTGCGATAGATATTGCTTGCCGAGCTGCCGATCAGGCTGCCGGGCACCGACAGCGTATTCCACAGAAACACCTCAAAGCCACTCATCAGACCAGGCCGGTCGGCAGCCTTCCATTGTATGTATTTGTGTATCGGCCACTGCTTGCCAAGCGGCTTTCCTGTTACTGACACCAGGGTTGGCGGGCTGATCACCAGATCGCTGCTGCTGGCCTGTCCCACGGCTACAAGTCCCTCGATGCTAGCTTCGGGCATGCTGTCACCCACTGTCGCTATGTAAGCCCATTCGGACTGGATCTGGCCCAGACCAAAATTCCATGACTCATACAGGCCCGGCGGGTGTGATAGATGCCTTATATTCTTGCCGGCAAGGCGTTGACGCAGATACTCGGCGGTGCCATCCGAGGAATGGCTGTCTACAACCACCACCTCCTGCACCCGGTGCAACCATGGCAGTAAGGCAGTCAGGTGGCGATCCAGCCAGCGCATGGCGTTGCGCGTAGGGATCAACACCCCCAGTGGAAGCCTGTCTCCTCTCAACTGGGCCGCCACCACCGTTGCGACTTGCGCCTTTTCCTTTGCTTGCGCGCGTCGCGCATGACCCGCAACAGGTCTTCCCCCTGTTTATGGGCGTAATCAGATAACTCCGGACGCAGTGCTTGCGGATAAAAGATTACTATGTCGTTGTATACCATCAAGCGATGCTTTGCACTGAGTGCCAGCAGAGCCAGAACAACCTCATGAAAATCCGGCCAGTCTGCCAGTCTGTGCGGTTCTGG
The DNA here is from genome assembly GCA_049664445.1 of Gammaproteobacteria bacterium. Taxonomy (GTDB): domain Bacteria; phylum Pseudomonadota; class Gammaproteobacteria; order UBA9214; family UBA9214; genus UBA9214. The sequence continues at coordinate 1,190 of JBATFE010000028.1, read as the reverse complement.
TGGTGGTGAAAGATACAAACGTGCATCATCAACAAGCAAGACACTGGAGGGATGCAGTGATCCGATGGCCTGCAATTCGTCCAGCAAGGGGCTTTGGGAATCACTGCCAGCTGTATCATCCGCGGAACACCAGTGTGCATCCAGCCAAAACAGTACTGCACGGGCACTGAAATCTTCCCTGTGTTCACGCAGAAAGTCTGGAGAATTTCCCAACTGCAGGTACAGGTCTGGCTGGCCCTGGAAGCGTTCAGATGCAGCGCGATACAACTCCTGCGACATCTCAACCGAGTGCCGCTCGGAGAAATATTTAGCGGCTATCGCAAGCGTATCACCCCTGAAAGTGCCGGTCTCCACGAAGGCAGTCAACGGTAGCATGCCGGTCAGCAGCTCCAGCAGGCCTTCTTCAATATAGAAATTAATTGCGCCCATGGTCTTCCCGGTTAATTTCAGAGGCGATCAGATATACAGGATACACAGATCATACGAGGCAGAAAATGATACCCGAATACAATAACCCGGTCATTTATTAGTTCGAGCACCGGCACAAACCGCCCCCGGAATTTTTCTCACCTGTCGGCAGATATCACCAGGAGTCAGGGCGTTGTGCTGCTATTGAAGAAACAGATTATTTACGGCTGCCTGCTATCACTCACACAGGGCATCAAGAGCGCTCCCCGTGTCTTCCATAATCCGGCCAGTTCTTTTTTCTATGCCAGGACTGGTGAGGTGGTATCTTCTATCGAAATAATATGATTTCTCGTACATGTAATTATACGGGTCACCGATGTACGGGACACTGGATTCGTCAAAGTAATGTCTGATGTTGCGCAGGAACCCGGCATAGACCGGGCCACGATATTCATCAAAATAGACATGACTGGATGGCATAACCAGCAGACAAACATCATTTGCCCTTGCCCAGGCAAGATAATCATTCAAAATCTCGCGTGCATATTCACTGATCCCGGAATGATCCAGTGTTACCGCCTTGAGTCTGGCTATCCTGTCACGCCCCCGATCATCCATATTTTCCTGTTCGAGATTAACCTGATCACCATAGGCATTAATATTCGCGACTGTATAGGCATCCGCACCCTGGTCAGACAGTACATCATCCGGCTGTTGTTGCAACTTTCTCTGCAATGCTGACTTCAGGCCATGTCGCAATCGCCTCAACGGTATCTTTCCCA
>JBATFE010000027.1:0-1995 GCA_049664445.1 Gammaproteobacteria bacterium | reverse complement strand
GTCCCATTACGGAAGTGTCAACACTACTACGGGTTGATCCGCCCCTGTGCACTGCATCAGCATTCGATCTCGCAGGGGCTGCCTGCTCGCTCAAATACCTTGCCATCAGGACGACAGGTTCCCAAGTTCCGTATGTAGGCCTACTCAACACTCACCCCACCTTTACGCCAGCCACCGCCCAATCGATAATCAGGTAATCTCCGGACTCGTCCCGAGGCATACACAAAACCTCGGTTTTGATGGCAGTTGGGACCATTATGACGCTTCATCAGTGGTTCATTTACATTCGTCTTTGTTGAGCACATCTGACGTATTTCTACGCCTTTTCCCTTGACGCTTCTCACCCCAGCTCTTTACTGGAGCAACCCAAGGGCGATTTGGGCCCTATTCCTGAAAACAGAGTCCGAGGGGCCTATCCCTCATCCTACATAAAGCATGTGGCTTCTCCTTCCTGGATGCCGCCACTTCTTGGCACACTATGCACATGATCCCGGTTGATAGAACCCGCTTATATAATCATCTCTGATCCTCCCCCATGTTTTCGGACACGGGGTTAAGCTGCCTGCTCAAATAACATCGGTATCTTATACCCGATAGCAGAATGTTTTCTTTGTCGATTGTAATACGTTTCTATGTATTCGAAAATCCTGGATTTTGCCGTGCGCCGATTCACGTATCGTTCGCGGTGAACGTGTTCGACTTTCAGCGTGTGAAAGAAACTCTCCATTGCAGCATTGTCATAACAGTTGGCTCTGCGCCCCATACTGCAGTGCAGACCATTGGTCTTGATTAATCGCTGATACCGCTTTGAACAATACTGGCTGCCACGATCTGAGTGAATGATCGTGCCCTTGGGGAAATGGCGGCGGAACAATGCCATGGTCAGCGCATCACAGACCAGTTGTTGCGTCATGCGTCGGCTCATCGACCAACCCACGATGGCTCGTGAATACAAGTCCATCACCACCGCGAGATACAGCCAACCCTCGTCGGTCCAAACGTACGTGATGTCACTGGTCCATTTCTGATTCGGCGCCGCAGCACTAAAGTCCTGCTCGATCAGATCCGGTGCGACAGGCTTTGAGTGGTTCGAGTCGGTAGTGACTTTGAACTTCTTAGCCTGGATCGCCCTCAGCCCCAGTGCCCGCATTCGTCGGGCAACGCGGTTCTCGCTGCACTCAATGCCATCATCGTGCAACTCATCCGTAATCCGGGGCGCTCCATAGCATTGTCGATGGCGGACGAAGATCTCGCCTATTCGCCTATCCAGCTTCCTGTTCGACTGCGCATGCTGACTCGGGGCACGCTTTGACCAGTGGTAGTAACCGCTCCTGGATACGCTCAAAACGCCACACATGAGGTTTACCGGCCAGGCCTTCTTATGCGCATCGATGAATCGATACCTCATGAGCTTTCCTTGACAAAGAAGGCCGTGGCTTTTTTTAAGATTTCTTTCTCCATCAGCAACCGGCGGTTCTCCGATTCCAACTCATGAATACGCTGTTGCTCCGCTGTGCGCTTTCCTTTGCCTGGAAATGCCTCTACGGCATTGTCTTCCAACTCCCGCTTCCAGCGCCCAATCAAATTGCCATTCACGCCCAAACTGCGTCCCGCTGCTGCATAGCTGTAGCCATGCTCTACCACCAATGCAACCGCTTCTTGCTTGAATTCCCGACTGTGGATTCTTCGTTGTCTTTTCATCTAACACCTCGCTTTGAATCATTATATGATCCTTAACTCAGTGTCCGGTACCCCGGGGGAAGATCAAGTCTGGCAATGTTCGCCAAGCGCACAGATAAAGCGCCGGTGGCGCTGCCGGTACTTTCGCGCTTGATACCCGGCGCCGGCAATACGGGCAAGCTGATTGCCGCGAACACCTTGATACGCAGCGTTTGTCGCCTGTTTCAAGGGATAAAGGTCCGGGTGCTGGTCGATAGCTGGTATATGCGGCGCTGTTTTATTGAGTCGATGCAGCAACGGGGATTTGATGTAATC
>JBATFE010000026.1:0-3838 GCA_049664445.1 Gammaproteobacteria bacterium | reverse complement strand
CTGCTCAAGTTAATCGAGGGGACGGTTGCATCCGTGCCACCACAGGGCGGGCGTAAACACCCGCAGCAGGAATTTCTTCAGGTCGACACCTCCAATATCCTGTTTGTCGTCGGCGGGGCCTTTTCCGGCCTCGACAAGATCATACGCAGCCGCTCCGAGACGGGCGGCATCGGCTTCTCTGCAGAGATCAAAAGCAAGGATGAAGAGATCAACCTTGGCGAGGTGCTTTATGATGTCGAACCACAAGACCTCATCAAGTACGGCCTGATTCCCGAGTTCGTCGGACGTCTCCCGGTGGTCGCAACGCTGGAAGAACTAGACGAAAGTGCGCTGGTGCAGATCCTGACCGAGCCCAAGAATGCCCTCACCAAGCAATATGAAAAATTGTTTGACATGGAAGGCTGTGAAATCGAGTTCAGGGATGATGCCCTGCGTGCGGTAGCACGCAAGGCGATGGAGAGAAAGACCGGTGCGCGCGGTTTGCGCACCATCCTCGAGCAGGTGTTACTGGATACCATGTACGACCTGCCATCGCTTGAAAACGTCAGAAAAGTAGTCATTGACGAGAATGTTATTGTCGGCGATGCCAAACCCTATATGATTTTTGACGCACCGGATGCCATCGCCGCATCCGAGTAATCTAAATACTTCATAATAACTAACAGGTTAGCGTGTTAGTTATCTCTTTTGCCTATCTGGCATGGTCTTTGCTGTATTTTTGAAGGTAGCCGACAAATAATGGTTGAAGTGTCGCATCCGGTCCCCATATAAGTAACTCATGGTTGCGGTTTTTTTAATCAATCATTCAGATCATAAGGGTAAGGCCCCGGGCGGGCAACTGCCATAGCAGGAATCTGGCAGATTGCGACTGAATAACCCGGACTTCACAGATTAATCAGGAATGGATGAGCACTCATATGACAGATCAAGCCACTAATGCTTTACCGGTCTTGCCACTGCGGGATGTTGTTGTTTACCCCCACATGGTGATCCCGCTTTTCGTCGGACGCGAGAAATCGATAAATGCACTGGACACAGCCATGCAGGAAGACAAGAAAATCCTGCTGGTCGCCCAGAAAAATGCGGAAATCGATGATCCTTCCATGGAAGACATCCACGAAATAGGAACACTGTCCACGATCCTGCAGTTGTTAAAGCTTCCTGACGGTACTGTAAAGGTACTCGTTGAAGGCGCCGAGCGTGTTCGCGTTACCAGATACGAGGATACCGATGGCTTCTTTACTGCTCACGTTGAAGTGTTGTCGCAGGTCCAGGAAGAAGATGACAGGGAACTCGAGGTTCTGACACGCTCGTTACTGGCGATGTTTGACCAGTACGTAAAGCTGAACAAGAAGGTCCCACCTGAAATCCTGACTTCGCTGTCCGGTATTGAAGAACCGGGGCGGCTGGCAGACACCATCGCAGCGCACATGTCCCTGAAGCTGGATGAGAAGCAGAAGATCCTCGAGATCGTCAGCAGTCATGCACGTCTGGAACGCCTCATGGTACTTATCGAAGGCGAGATCGATATCATGCAGATCGAGAAGCGCATCCGCGGGCGTGTTAAACAGCAGATGGAAAAAAGCCAGCGCGAGTACTACCTCAACGAACAAATGAAGGCCATCCAGAAGGAACTGGGTGACATGGATGACGTCCCCAACGAGCTGGAAGAACTGGAACAGAAAATTGAGAAGGCCGGCATGAGCAAGGAGGCCAAGGAAAAGGCTACCTCCGAGATGAACAAGCTGAAAATGATGTCGCCGATGTCGGCTGAAGCAACGGTTGTCAGAAACTATATCGACTGGCTGGTCGGCGTGCCGTGGAAGAAACGTTCCAAGATCCGTCATGACCTGGCAGCGGCAGAAGATGTTCTTGAGGAAGATCACTACGGGCTGGACAAGGTCAAGGAACGCATTCTCGAGTATCTCGCGGTACAGCAACGCGTCAAGAAGCTGAAGGGACCGATTCTGTGCCTGGTCGGACCGCCCGGTGTCGGCAAGACCTCGCTGGGACGCTCGATCGCCCGTGCAACCGGACGCAAGTTCACGCGCATGTCACTGGGTGGCGTTCGCGACGAAGCCGAAATACGCGGTCATCGCCGCACCTATATCGGCTCACTGCCTGGCAAGATCGTACAGAACCTGTCGAAGGTGGCGGTAAGAAATCCGCTGTTCCTGCTCGACGAACTGGACAAGATGTCCATGGATTTCCGTGGCGACCCGTCCTCGGCATTGCTGGAGGTGCTGGACCCCGAGCAGAACTACACCTTCAACGACCATTACCTGGAGGTTGATTTCGACCTGTCGGATGTCATGTTTGTCGCGACCGCGAATACCCTGAACATCCCCGGTCCCTTGCTGGATCGCATGGAGGTCATTCGTATACCCGGTTATACGGAAGACGAAAAAATCAACATCGCGATGCGCTACCTGTTGCCAAAACAGATCGAAAGTAACGGCCTCAAGGCTACCGAGATTAGCGTCAGTCAAAATGCCATTCGCGATATTGTGCGCCATTACACACGCGAGGCGGGTGTACGCAATCTGGAACGCGAAATTTCCAAGATCTGCCGCAAGGTCGTCAAGGAACTTATCCTCCATGAGAAGGGCAAAAAGGTTTCGGTTACCCCAAGGAATATTGAAAAGTACCTCGGTGTTAAACGCTTCCGTTACGGGCTTGTCGAGGAATATGACCAGGTAGGGCAGGTAACCGGACTCGCATGGACTGAAGTGGGTGGTGAACTGCTGACCATAGAATCGGCTATCGTGCCCGGCAAGGGCAAGATGATCCACACCGGCCAACTGGGTGAGGTGATGCAGGAATCAATCCATGCAGCGACCACCGTGGTACGCAGCCGTTCCAATGCACTGGGTATCGACCCGGAGTTCTACCAGAAATACGATATCCATATCCACGTACCGGAAGGTGCTACACCGAAGGATGGTCCCAGTGCCGGCGTCGGCATGTGTACCGCGCTGGTCTCTGCACTGACCAATATCCCGGTCAGATCCGATGTAGCCATGACAGGAGAAATCACCCTGCGTGGTGAAGTGCTACCGATCGGCGGGTTGAAGGAAAAGCTGCTTGCAGCGCATCGAGGTGGAATTTCTATCGTACTGATTCCTGAAGAAAATCGTAAGGACCTTGCGGAAATACCGAAGAACGTCAAGGAGAAACTCGATATCAGGCCGGTGCGCTGGATTGACCAGGTGCTCGAGGTGGCGTTGCAACACCAGCCAACACCTCTGGAAGGAACGGATACCAAGGAAGAACCCGCCAAAACCAAAAGCAAGGCTAAAGACAAGCCATTGAGAGCCCACTAAGTCTGCCTGGATCCCGTTAACCCGCCGCCAGCCTGTTTTGATAAATCGGCTGTCGGCGGGTTTTTTGCCGGGAATAACTGTGTTTTAATACGCCCTGCTTGACGAGGGGGCTGCCCGGACAATTACACAGGGTGGAGGTACTGACAGGGTACCGGTTTTTTCTCAACGATAAATAATCGAGGATGTCAAAATTATGAATAAATCTGAACTGATTGACGCTGTAGCCAGTGAGGCTGATCTATCCAAGGCAGATGCCACACGTGCAACCGATGCCGTTCTGGACAGCATCATTGCAACACTGGGCAAGGGTGATCAGGTAAACCTGGTAGGGTTCGGGACTTTCAACGTGCGCGAACGCGCTGCCAGGACCGGTCGTAATCCACAAACCGGCGAAACCATTCAGATAAAGGCATCCAAGTCACCGGGATTCAAGGCTGGCAAAGCCTTCAAGGATGCCGTAAACTAGCGCGCCTTCGGGTGCTTAGCTCAGCTGGGAGAGCGTCGCCCTTACAAGG
>JBATFE010000025.1:0-1942 GCA_049664445.1 Gammaproteobacteria bacterium | reverse complement strand
GCCTGTACAGAGGCATGTCCAGCACCTCGCCACGCGCAACCTTCTTCTGCCAGCCGGGCGGCAGTTCACCGCCACGCGCCAGTTTTTTCTGCAGGCCGGGTGGCAGACTCTTCTGTTTCTTCGGCTTGTCCCTGCCACTTTCATCGTTATCATCATCGTAACGATAGTCCCGATGATCCTCGAAGTAGGACTGGAAGATGCGTTTTTCATCCTCCGTGAAAAGCTTGCCTGAAGTGCTGGTCACTTCATCGGCAGAATGCCAGAACTGCCACCAGGATGCGTCGGTTCCTGCCCGGGCTGTGCCCGCAAGCAGTAGCGCTATAATCAGCAAGGATATTTTCATGATTGTTTCCTTTAACCTGATTTCCGGACAGGCATGCCCATGTGGCAAGAGTTTCCAAACGTCCCGTCGCCAGGCCCGTACATGCAGTCATTATAAGTACACCCCGGATTGTTCAGGAGTACGCGTGATGTCAGTAACGATTAGTCAGTGAGTGGCAAGCTTCGCCCGTATTTCATACTATTCAGAATGGTTTCTTGCCTGGTCCCGCAAAAAACCAGATAATCAAGCCGATCAGTGGCAGTAAAACCACCACCAAAGACCAAATCAGTTTCTCAATACTTTTTGCAGAACTCTGCAGAATCATCACAATTGCATAAATATCTGCAATCAGAATTATGAGACCGCCAATTCCTGTTGGCTCCATTACTTTCTCCAATTTGTCGATTATTCACAGCCTTATTCTAACCTTAAATTCAAGGAAGTGCCGTGCCTGATTGTGAACATGCCTGACTGGATGAAAATCACGCGCTGGTCACGCGCACACACTGTCGCAGTCGGCGAATGAACCAGACTTCAAAATTCTCTGCTTAACTCGGTTTTTTACTGCCCGTCTGTTGCCAGCCAGCAGGCATAGGCTGCGCACTGGCCGGTAAGACTCTTGCGACTCGTAACGACCGCTTTCCGCGGCGTACTTGCACCCAAACTCCAACTATTTTTCCAGTTATTCCTTCGAGCCGGTGGTCCTTTAACAGCCTACACAGCAACTACCTTTGATCGCGGTGGCCATTGCCATATCCGCTTTTATAATAAGACTCAAACAGCGGAATTCATCTGTTCGCTGCCGCACACTGGACCCGGTTTCAGCTCGCCGCCGGGCAGGCGCACTCCCCCGCCCCGCTCTTCCAGGCACTGCAATGCCGCTGCGAACTCTTTAATGGGCATGACCAGGGAAACAGTATCCACATGATCAGTCAAGCAGGCAGGTATGGTCTTACGTACGCCACCGTACCGCTTTCAGGCCGCTTCACGATATCGGCGTACGATTCATGGCATGACCGGGTTCACGCTGGAAGAGATATTGGTCACACCTCGCCCGCAGAGTGAACACGATAATGTATCAAGTTGAACACAAGTCGTATCCAGGCCTGCAGGCCATAACATGCACAAGGACCTGCAGTTATGTATGGGCCGATTCAGGGCAGGGTTGGATTTTACGCACAAGCTGCTAACCCCCCTCAGCAGGAAAGCGGTTAATGAGTGCGGTTATAGCGTCCATATCATATCGTGAGAGTAATTTCTCCAGCTCAACTGCCAGGCACCCCGTATCAGGGTTGAGCCCTTTCAGCTCGCCAATCACGGTTTCTATTTCCGTCAGGGCGTTCATCCTTGCGGCGGCAAGCAGGCGTTCACGTATGCGGTCGGGTAGCTGGATTGTATCCGGTTCCCCGGCACACGGCCTGGCCCCTGCCGGTACCCCCGTTTCGGGTTCTTGCACGAACTCGACATGCAAATGTCTCACCATGCAATCGCAAACCTTCTCAAACAGAAAGGGTTTGCCAATGAAATCGTCAAAGCCCGCATCCCGATAAAAGGAATGCTGGCGCAGCAGGCCGGATGCCGTGATTGCAACACACACAATCCCCTCGGCAGGCCATCGTT
>JBATFE010000024.1:0-3827 GCA_049664445.1 Gammaproteobacteria bacterium | reverse complement strand
CATTACCAATGATTAAACGGGCCCGCGCAGCCACAGAACCAGCTCTTGAATACATTACGAAGATAGCTCATGAGGCCGCTCATGATAAAACAAGGAACCTTGTCTTACTGAGTGGTGTACCTGGTTCCGGTAAGACATTGGTAGGATTGCAGTTAGTGCATTCTGGTTGGGTTGATGACCTGGCTGTTGAAAGAGAAGGGAGTAAGCCAGCTGCGCCTGCAGTTTATCTTTCGGGCAATGGTCCTCTTGTAGAGGTTCTGCAACATGCTCTAAAGGATGGGGGAGGAGAAGGCCGCACCTTTGTGCAGGCAATAAAAAAATATGTAGATTTTTACAGTCGGCGTGGTGCGGCTATGCCGCCTGAGCATCTTATAGTTTTCGATGAGGCTCAGCGTGCACATGATGCTGAGCGTGTCGCAAAGGTGCATAAAAAACCAGTTGCGATGTCAGAGCCCCAGCACTTGATTGAATTTTGCGGAAGAATACCTGATTGGTGTGTTCTGGTTGCATTGATTGGTGATGGACAAGCGATTCATACTGGCGAAGAAGCAGGTATATCTCTTTGGGCAGAAGCAATTAGTGCTACAGATGATGCGCAACAATGGCAGGTGCATGGATCACCATCTTTTTCACAGATGTTTGAATCCGCTGGCATGTCAGGTAAATGGAATGATGTGTTGAACCTTGATACGGAAATTCGCTTTCATCTGACACCCAAAGTCCATGAATTTGTTGCTGGAATCCTAGGCGGAATGAAATCGTCTAGCATGGCTTTACTCGGGGATGTGCTTTACCAAGAAGGCCATCGATTTCTAGTGTCTCGCGATTTGAATGTAGCGCAGAGTTATCTAAAAGATAGGTACGAAGGGGCCACAGAAGCAAGATATGGAATATTAGCCTCTTCGAAAGATAAATGGCTTTTGTCGCATGGTGTAGATAATTCATATATGACAACAAAGCGACTTAAAGTAGGTCCTTGGTATAATTATCCGTCATCATCACCAGAATCATGCTGCCAGCTGCAGACTGTTGCCACTGAATTCTCATCTCAAGGTCTGGAATTGGACTGTGCGCTGCTTGCCTGGGGTTCTGACCTGCTTTGGGAAAATGGTGACTGGACCGTCAAATATGGTGGGACTAACCGGCCACCATTAAAGGATCCACAAACGGTTAGAAAAAATGTCTATCGTGTATTGCTAACTCGAGGCCGAGATGGGACCGTAATTTATATTCCAAAAGATGAGCGGATGAACGCAACATATGAACGTTTAGTTTCGGTTGGCATGCGAGAGTTGGTGTAACTAAAATGTATGCACATAAGATCAATGGGGTCAAACTCGATTGATTCAGCATTAAACTGACGCTTCAATAGGTGTCTGTCCCAGTTATTTTCATCAAACAGTTATCGCGATTAACCTGGTGCTTAGGCAGGCAACTGGGGGGAATAAGGGGACATTCTGGATTAGCAGACTGGGTGGCTGCAGGGGGTTTGTTCGCGCAAAGTAGAATGTCCCCTTTTTGTTCTTTTATGCCCGCTTTTTTTGAGTGCACCGGGAGCGGGACAGGGTGAGAGGATAAAAGTGCTTCCTCAATGAACGGCCTCATGTCAGTCGTATCAGTCTTCGCCATCGGCTATGCCGTGCTCGCTGCTGCACTGTTTTTCTACCAGCCCAATCTGCTCTACTTTCCCGACATGCCCACCCGGCAGATCCAGGCTACCCCCGGGGTTATCGGTCTGGACTTCGATTCGGTCACCCTCACCACCAGCGACAACGAGCAACTGGACGCCTGGTTTGTCCCGGCCGACCCGGCACGCGGCACGCTGCTGTTCTGCCACGGAAACGCCGGCAACAACTCCCACCGGCTGGACTCCATCCGGCAGTTTCATGAACTCGGTCTGTCCGTGCTGATCTTTGACTACCGCGGCTTCGGGCAGAGTACCGGCAAGCCAACAGAACAAGGCACCTACCGGGATGCCGACGCAGCCTGGCAGTACCTCGTGGAGCAGCGCGGCATCCCCCCGGAGCACATCATCCTGTTCGGTCGCTCACTCGGTGCCTCGATCGCCGCCGAGCTGGCAACCCGGCAGGCCGCCGCCGGTGTGATCCTGGAATCCGCGTTTACCTCGGTTCCCGATGTCGCCGCTAAATACTACCCCTGGCTACCGGTCCGCTGGATGAGCCGCTACCAGTACAATACCCGCAAGCAACTGACAGACATCCACAGCCCTGTTTTAATCGTTCACAGCCGGGACGACGAAATCATCCCTTACACCAACGGTGAACACTTGTTCGAGGCAGCCAATGAACCGAAGCTGTTTCTGGAGCTGCGCGGTGGCCACAATGACGGCTTTATGGTTAGCGGGGATAGCTATGTTCGGGGGCTTGAAGTTTTTATAAACGAAGTGTTGGGAGAATAAGATAAAGGTGTCGGGGGGTAATGGCACTGTGAAGTGGACCCTATCACTGGCACAGTGAATCAGCATTTATAAGTGTTCATCCTGATGCTGTTATATGCTGCCATGGGAAGTCCCGATGGCAGGCCATAATACACTTGATCGAGTGTCATTCTATCCAGGCTAGTATGCCGCCTGTCCTGATCGTAGAAATCCATCCAACCCCCGATGCCCTGCGTTGCTTGAGAGGCAGTGTCATAGGCCACGTTTTCTATATATAAATCGTGGTCTGTTCCTGTTTCGTGTGCATGTTCGGAGACTCGATTCATATGGAACAATGCAGACTTTCTAACGGTGTGTGCCCCTGATGATCTGAATTGCCGGTAGGCAAATGTTTCGCAGTATCCCCACTCATGATCGTCCCGTAAGTGACTGTATTCAATAAAGCAAATCACGATCCGATATACAAATACAATTGCAGGGAATCTGGGCCGTGCCTTTTCCTAAGGTGGCCAGCCCCTCAAGGAATGAGGTCTCGGATCAATATGGCTACCCTTATCCCATCGCTCACAAGTTGTCTTGGAAAAATGCAGGCGGGCGAAAAACGTTTTGCACGATGCCTGGAAACTCTACTGGAAGACGATTACCTCTGCTGGTACGAGTTGCCCGTCGGTAAGCGGCAGCGTTATACAGATTTCATCATCTTGCATCCAGGACGTGGGTTGCTGCTATTAGAAGTCAAGGACTGGAAGCTGGATAACATCCAGAATATAAACCGGGTTTCAGTAACATTGCATATAAATCATGGGGTTGTAACTACCAGTAACCCGATTGAACAGGTAAGGCAGTGCACTTACCAGTTAATCAATCAGCTGGAAAGGGACCCGCAGCTAGTCAATCACAGCGGGCGTTACAAGGGCCAGCTGGCCTTTCCTTATGGTTACGGAATCGTGCTCTCGAAAATTACCCGCAACCAGTTTGATAGCGCCGGCCTGAGTGAAGTCCTGCCTGAACACCAGGTTATCTGCAGCGACGAAATGACGCAGTCCGCAGATGCTGAGGAATTTCAAAAGCGATTATGGGACATGTTTAATGTTGGATTTAATCATCAGCTGACTTTGCCTCAAGTTGATCGGGTGCGCTGGCATCTGTTCCCGGAGGTGCGTATCGGGGACAGGCAGATATCAATGTTTGATGCGGGTGCTGATGACCAGGCTAATGAATCACTGTTGCCTGATCTTATGAGGGTTATGGATATGCAGCAGGAACAGCTGGCGCGAAGTCTTGGGGAGGGGCATCGCATTATTCATGGTGTGGCAGGTTCCGGGAAGACACTGATCCTTGGATATCGCTGCCAGTATCTGGCAAAGTTTTTGCACAAGCCAATACTAGTGCTGTGTTTCAATATCACCCTGGCAGCCCGATTACGCTC
>JBATFE010000023.1:0-5949 GCA_049664445.1 Gammaproteobacteria bacterium | reverse complement strand
GCCGTGGTGATATCACACGATCGCTGGTTCCTTGACCGCATTGCAACACATATACTGGCATTCGAGGGAGACAGTCAGGTTGTCTGGTTTGAAGGCAATTATGCCGATTACGAGGCAGACAGAAGGCGTCGACTGGGCACGGATGCGGACCAGCCGCACCGGATAAAATACAAACGACTGGATAGCTGACACATGTCACAGGAAAGCACAGAAGAACTCGACAGATTCAGGCAGAAATTGCGCAATGAAGGTAGCGACGGTTTTGCCGACGGCCCGCGTCCGTGGGAGCACTGGGATGAATCCGGTCACCAGGCGAACAACCGCATCTGGGAAGGCAGTGCCAGGCGCATTTACCCGCGAAGAAGGAAAACACGCAGCGTCGGTTATCGCCTGTTATCCGCGCTGGCCTTTATTGCACTGACCACTCTGATGGTCGGTATCGGTGGTGTTTATTTCTCTCATACGCAAACGCAACAGCTGGCACAGAGCACGGTTCCGCCACTGCCCGCCACCAGTCGACCCGTGCCATCGATGAAAGTAATACCCGGTGACAGCGTCATGACAGCCACTGCAACACAGACGAATAACCCGGGCATACTGTCTGCACCGGCGTCTGCATCCGGATCCGGATCAACACAGGGTCAGGCGCCAGAGGCTCCAGAAACAGTGGCCGCTGTCGAGGAGGCTAACCACCCGGTCACGGATGAACCTGTGCCGGCAGTAGCAACCACCGTGACACCGCCACCCGGGACAAGCCCGCCGGTGACAGGTGGCAGTGTTGACTCGGTTGCCATTGAAACCGTCATTACCGAAAAATCCGTCACCACCACCGTATACACCCGCCACCCCCAACAGGCAGAAGCGGAAATTGTCGCGGCCATCGAAACCTTACCACCGCCTTTTGCCATCGGGGTTGCCCATGCTGCGCAGCCAGCACCTGATACCCTGTCACCCACAGTGCACATCAGCGATAATGAGGCGATAACCACGGCAGCGTCATCCGCATCTCCCGCGGAGCTGCTGGCCGATGTTGCAGAGACCGATCGCATCGATGATTCGGACACTGCCGTAACAGACGCAGCTGCACTCACTGCGCTGCCGCCTCGTCCGGCCACCGAGGCGGGCGAAGAGGCCAGCATGGCGGTGGCCGAACCAGGCAACACGACTGCCACACCGGAATCACTCACGGCAGGTGCCGCCGAGATCGGTGCATCGCAAAGCGATGCGCTGCCAGACACCCCGGCCGTACAGCAGGCCGAAACTGACATGAGTGCTGCTGTAACTGGATCGGACAGCACCACTGCCGCCCTGGAATTGCTTGTGGAAACCGGCGCCGGGGTTACGGGTGTGCATGCTGATGCACTGCCAGAAATCCAGGTCGTTGCAGTGAGCAACAGCACTGCTGCCACTGCTTCACCCGCAGCAATCGTCCCCGAAACCATAGACATGCAAGGCGATGCATTGCCGGATAATCAGGCCATGCAAGAGGCGGAAGCCGCCACCAGGGTAGCAACGGTGGAAGCAGTCCCTGCAACTGCCACCGATGAGGTCAACGCAGGACAGGCAATCAAGCGCGTGCAAGCGCTCACGCCCGTTGACAAAACGGGTAACTGGGTCATCAACCTCGCGTCCTACACCTGGAAGTCAACCGCCAGCAGAAAACTGGCGCTGTTTCAACAGCAGGGAGTGGATGCGGAAATCTTTGCCGTCACCATTAATGACAAACCCATGTACCGCATCAGGGTCACCGGCTACGAAAACAGCCGCCAGGCAAAGGCCGGGATACCGGCCATAGAAAAGGCACTGGATCTGGAAGGCGCCTGGATTTCAAGACGCTAGGAAATCCAGTACTGAAAGGATAACAGACCGTACCCTCTCCCGAAGGAAGAGAGAGAGTATGCGCACTAAGCTACCCACACCCTTGCATTGCGGAACATGCGCAGCCAGGGACCCTCTTCGCCCCACTCGTGCGGATGCCAGGAGTTGGTGACCGCACGGAATACCCGTTCCGGATGCGGCATCATGATGGTGACCCGGCCATCGGTCGTCGTCAGGCCGGTGATACCGAGCGGCGAGCCATTCGGATTCTGCGGATACCTTGTTGCCACGGCACCGCGGCCGTCGACAAACTGCGCACTAACCAGGCCGCTGCTCAGCACCGCCGTCGCTGTCGCCTCATCGGGAAATTCTGCACACCCCTCACCGTGTGCCACGGCAATCGGCAGCACCGATCCCTGCATGCCTGCGAAAAACAGCGCGGGTGACTCCAGTATCTGCAGCTGAGAGAAGCGCGCCTCGAACTGTTCGGACTGGTTGCGTACAAAGCGCGGCCAGTGGTCCGCGCCGGGGATCAGTTCCTTCAGCGTGGACAGCATCTGGCAGCCATTGCAAACGCCCAGCGCAAAGCTGTCCTGGCGGTCAAAGAAGGCGCTGAACATATCACGCAGCTTGCTGTGAAACAGTACCGACTTGGCCCAGCCCTGCCCGGCACCCAGCACATCTCCGTAGGAAAAGCCGCCACAGGCCACCAGCCCCCTGAAGCCGTCCAGTGATTGCCGCCCCGACAGCAGGTCGCTCATGTGTACATCAATCGCCTCGAATCCGGCACGGTCAAAAGCGGCCGCCATCTCGAGCTGGCCATTCACGCCCTGCTCCCTGAGGATCGCCATCTGCGGGCGCACGCCGGTCGCGATCATGGGCGCGGCCACATCCACATTGATATCGAAGCTGCACAGTGGCCGGAGTCCCGGGTCGCCGCTATCCAGCAGGCCGTCGTATTCCTCGCGGGCACACGTCGGGTTATCACGCAGTGCCTGCATCCGGTAGCTCGTCCCGGACCAGGCACGCTGCAGGTCAACACGACTTTCGGACAGCAGCATCCGGCCGTCAGCCGCAAACGTCACCCGGTCATCCGTTGTCACACGACCGATCAACTGCGTGGCCCGCTCCAGCCCGGCCCCTTTCAGCGCCGCGATCACGGCATCCGTATCCATGCGCCGCACCTGGATCACGGCGCCCAGTTCCTCGGCAAACAGGGCCGCAACCGCATCGGGCGCATGCAACTGGATGGAGGCGCCGCAGTGCGCTGCAAAGCTCATCTCGCAGACACAGGCGAACAGGCCGCCATCGGAACGGTCATGATAGGCCAGCAACATGCCGGCCGCGTTCAGCGACTGGATCACGGCAAAGAAGGCCTTCAGCAGTGCCGGATCATCCAGGTCCGGTGGTACCGAGCCCAGCTGCTTGTAGACCTGTGCCAGGGCGGAACCGGCGAGGCGGTTCTGACCGAGGCCGAGGTCAATCAGGATCAGGTCAGTGTCGCCGCTGTCGGTACGCAGTTGCGGCGTCAGTGTCCGCCTGATATCACCTACCGGTGCGAATGCGGAAATAATCAGTGACAGCGGCGCGGTCACCGCACGGTCTTCCCCCTGCTCGCTCCACACCGATTTCATGGACATGGAGTCCTTGCCCACCGGGATGGCAATGCCCAGCGCCGGGCACAACTGTTCACCAACGGCCTTCACGGTTGCATACAGCTTCGCGTCTTCACCTGGGTGGCCGGCCGGCGCCATCCAGTTGGCCGACAACACGATCCTGCCAATCGCGTCGATCCGGCTGGCAGCAATATTGGTAATCGCCTCGCCAACGGCCATGCGACCCGATGCCGGACCGTGCAGCAAGGCGACCGGGGTGCGCTCGCCCATGGCAAGCGCTTCACCGGTATAGCCGCAATAATCCGAGGCCGTCACGGCCACGTCGGCAACCGGCACCTGCCACGGCCCGACCATCTGGTCGCGCGTCACCATGCCGGTCACCGAGCGGTCACCGATGGTAATGAGAAATGTCTTGTCTGCCACGGCCGGCAGCCGCAACACGCGGTAGGCGGCTTCGCTGATATCCAGCGTCGCCGTGGAAAAATCCGCAAACGTCGTCGCCAGCTGTTGTACATCACGCAGCATCTTCGGCGGCTTGCCCAGCAGCAGGCTCATGGGCAGGTCGATCGGGGTGTTGTCAAAGTGTCGGTCGCCGAGCACCAGTTGCCGCTGCGCCGTCGCCTCGCCGAGCACCGCATAGGGACAGCGTTCACGACGGCACAGTGCCTCAAAATCCTCCAGGTGCGCGCGATCGATCGCCAGTACATAGCGCTCCTGCGACTCGTTGCACCACACCTGCATCGGCGACATGCCGGGGTCATCGTTGGGGATGCTGCGCAACTCGAAACGCCCGCCACGGCCACTGTCGTTCACCAGTTCCGGAACGGCATTCGAGAGGCCACCGGCTCCGACATCATGTATCGAGACAATCGGGTTGGCCTCCCCGAGCGCCCAGCAGGCATCGATGACCTCCTGTGCACGCCGTTCCATTTCGGGATTGCCACGCTGCACCGAGGCAAAATCGAGGTCTTCGGCGCTGGCGCCACTGGACATCGACGAGGCCGCACCCCCGCCGAGGCCGATCAACATCGCCGGTCCACCGAGCACGATGATGGGCGTACCGGCGGGGATCTCGTTTTTGTTGACGTGTTCCGTTCGAATCAGTCCACAGCCACCTGCCAGCATGATGGGCTTGTGATAGCCACGCACGGCAACACCATCGCCCTCCGGTACCTGTTCCTCAAAGGTACGGAAATAGCCGCACAGGTTGGGGCGGCCGAATTCATTGTTGAATGCCGCCGCACCCAGGGGTGCATCGATCATGATATCGAGTGCCGACACAATCCGTGCCGGTTTGCCATGGTCGGTCTCCCAGGGTTGCCCATAGTCGGGGATACGCAGATTGGATACGGAAAAGCCGCACAGCCCCGCCTTCGGTTTGGCACCGCGACCGGTCGCACCTTCATCGCGTATTTCGCCACCGGAACCGGTGGCCGCACCGGGAAACGGCGAAATGGCGGTCGGGTGATTGTGCGTTTCCACCTTCACCACCAGGTGTGCAGCCTCCGCGTGCGCGCCGTAACGATGCGTAACGGTATCCGCAAAGAAGCGCTCGACCTGGAACCCGGCAGTCACTGCCGCGTTATCGCTGTAGGCGGAGAGGATGTTATCCGGACTGGCGTTGTAGGAGGCACGGATCATTGCAAACAGGCTGTTGTCCTGCGCAATACCGTCAATCGTCCAGTCGGCATTGAAAATCTTGTGCCGGCAGTGTTCCGAATTGGCCTGGGCAAACATCATCAGCTCGATGTCGACGGGGTTACGCCCGAGTGCGGTGAAATTTTCCACCAGGTAGTCGATTTCATCATCCGACAGGGCCAGACCAAGATCGTCGTTGGCTGTCGCCAGCGCTGCCCGCCCGCATGCCAGCACATCAACAATCTCATACGGTGCAGGCACGGCGTGCCGGAACAGGACATCGGTATCGTTGACATCGAACAGCACCGTCTCGGTCATGCGATCATGGATCAGCGGCAATACACTGTGGCGCTGCTGTCCGGTTAACACGGCATCACCAGCAACCGTGAGCGTATACACGATCCCCCGCTCAACGCGTCGCACCTGTTCCAGGCCGCAGTTCCGGACAATATCCGTGGCCTTGCTCGACCAGGGTGAAATGGTTCCCGGGCGCGGCACGACGATGAGGGTCATGCCCACTGGCACCTCGTCCGATAGTGCCGGACCGTAGCTGAGCAGCTTCTCGAGCACCGCCTGTTCACGATGAGTCAGTGCCTCGGAGAGTTCGGCGATATGCAGGTATTCCGCATGGATTGCCGTCAGTGACGGTATCTGCACGGCAAGCTGCTGGCGCAGCTTCTGCAGACGAAAATCGGAGAGTGCGGGACAACCACGCAAGTGCAACATCAGGACTCCGGGACAGCTCACAAGGGAAGTCGGGAATGATACTGGATGGGCCGGCGCGGGACAAAATGTCATTCTGGGGGGCATATTGCAGGTTTGTTCGGGGATGCGGTCCGCTCCTGGACCACAATCGATACACCTGTAGCGCCACTCA
>JBATFE010000022.1:0-1649 GCA_049664445.1 Gammaproteobacteria bacterium | reverse complement strand
ATGATGAACCCCTGACGTTTACCATGGGGGACGGCACCCTGGTCGAAGGACTGGAGCTGGGACTCTATGGACTGAAGGCCGGGGCTACCCAGCGGCTGGTACTGCAGCCGCAACAGGCCTTTGGTCTGCATGATCCGGACAAGCTGCACCTGCTGGATCGCGAGGTGTTTCCCGGCGAGCTGGCGCTGGAACCGGGCGTTATTATCGGCTTCGATACGCCCTCCGGTGAGGAACTGCCGGGGACCGTCGTGTCACTGACGGATGAAACCGTCAGCGTGGATTTCAATCATCCGCTGGCCGGCCGGGTCGTTGTCTTCGAGGTGGAAATCCTTGCGGTCGTGCCGGCAGAGGAATGACAGGGGCAACCTGGATCCGCTAATCACCTATAATCACAGACATGATGAACAGCCCTGCAAAGATCATTCTTGCCAACCCGCGCGGTTTTTGTGCCGGCGTTGATCGTGCCATCGAGATCGTCGAACGCGCACTGGAGCTGTTTGGTTCCCCCATCTACGTGCGCCACGAAGTCGTGCATAACCGCCATGTGGTTGAAGGCCTGCGCGCGCGCGGTACCGTGTTTGTCGATGAACTGGACGAGGTGCCGGATGGCGCCACGGTCATCTTCAGTGCCCACGGTGTGTCACAGGCGGTCCATGCAGAAGGCGATCGCCGTCGCCTGCGTGTCTTCGACGCCACCTGCCCACTGGTGACCAAGGTGCACCTGGAGGTCAGCCGGCACGCCGAGACAGGACGCGAGTGCATCCTCATCGGCCACAAGGGCCATCCGGAAGTGGAGGGCACCATGGGACAGTATGACGTCTCTGCGGGTGGTGCGATGTACCTGGTGGAAACGCTCGAGGATGTTGCCGGGTTACAGGTCAGGCAGCCTGATGAGCTGGCCTTTGTCACCCAGACCACCCTGTCGGTGGATGATACCTTGCGGGTGATAGCGGCCCTGAAGGCGCGCTTTCCGAAGATCCAGGGGCCGCGCAAGGATGATATCTGCTACGCCACCCAGAACCGGCAGGATGCCGTCATGATGCTCGCACAGCAGTGTGATGTGATCCTGGTGGTCGGTTCTCCGAACAGCTCCAATTCAAACCGCTTGCGTGAACTGGCTGAAAACGAGGGGGTGCCTGCCTATCTCATTGATGAGGCAAGCCAGATAGAGAAGGCATGGCTTGCGGGAAAGCCGTCCATTGGTGTGACGGCCGGGGCGTCTGCGCCGGAGGACATTGTGACCGGGGTGGTGCAGCAGCTGTGCGACTGGGGTGCCGTGCTGGCACCGGAATCCCGGGGGAAGAAAGAGCCGGTGACCTTTGCCTTGCCGAGTGCACTGAAGGCGGCGGCCAGACACTGAGTTGAGCAGGGTGCGTTCCACGCAACGCGCATCAATAGCCTGCCTGAAATCTTTCGGTGCGCGGAGCGCACCCTGCGGGTTTACTTCCAGCAGTCAGCTGTCCCCAGGGATCCGCCGGTCACCGATTTTGTCCCCTGGGAGTTGACCACAAAGGTGCCGCACTTGTCGGTGTTCTGCTGGCCCTTGCTGGTGGGTGCTGCACGCGCTGTGAACAGAACATTCGTGGTGCCGCTGTCGATGGACAGGGTGTAGTAGCCACCCGCCGTGGTCGTCGTTCCATAGATTACGG
>JBATFE010000021.1:0-21751 GCA_049664445.1 Gammaproteobacteria bacterium | reverse complement strand
CTAGTGTCCGTCCATAAAGGCAGTAATTTCTCTCGCAAAGACGCAAAGGCGCCAAGAAAGAAATATCAGTATGTTTTTATAACAATGACTTATACTTCTGCGATCTTTGCGTCTTGGCGAGAGTTTTTTCTTTTTGGATGGGTACTAACTAACGTAAACATAAACGGCTCGAGCGAGATCCGCATTGATCTCCGTCAATTATATGCCACATAATCAGGGTGATTTTGGCCGCACAGTCAGCTGACACTCGTTGCCACGGGGATCTTGCCTGATTTATGCCCAAATCGATCAGGACAGGGCAAATCGGGAAGGTGTTCCTGCGCTGTTGGCCGCGTTGCGATAGCAAAACCGCACGCCCGGAGAAATCCATTCTCAAAAGCATAAAAAACCCCGCTCTTTCGAGCGGGGCTCTAGAAAACCAGCACCAGCGATCTGGTGGCACTCATACAGGTTCCAGTGAGGCTAAATAGTGATTCTCCTGGTCATGCTAGCTATCCAGCAACATGAAAGCAGCTTCGTTCTCTATTTTTCCATCCAATACCAGATTCAATAATTCAAAGGCCATTTCTTTGTTGCTGCCTTCCAGTGCATCGTGCCAGCAACGTTTTAAATGACGCTGTTCTGGCTGAGATTCACAAACAATCTTTTCTCTTGCATTATTCATAACAGTACACGTGATTTCAGAATTACCGAACATTCTTCCAAAAAAACGGCAGCCAGTCTCTTGTGTCAAAAATTCGCGACAGCGATCAATATGGATACAAACACCAGAGCGAATATCAAACTCTCCCAACGATATGTTGATTTTCTAAGCGCCATAGGACAACTCCTTTATGTTGGTCAGACTTCTATGTAGTTCTCATGAAAATGCTGCCAATGAATTATTAGAATCTGATTAGGAAAGAAGGTGTGAAGGCATAAAAAGGGACGGCAGCCCCCGTTTAGCCGAGGTTTCAACTGCTTACAGCAGGAACTTCCGTAGATCTGATACTTGCCGTTCGCTGGCCCTTGAACACCGGTTTGTTACTTGGCCGGCAAGGGGTGCTACCGGCCAACAACAAGTCATTCCCGGGAGTATTAGGGAGGTCTCATACCCGAGATTTCGGCCCTTACAGCACCTCAGTCCGGGAGTAACCCGACCCGAAGGCCGGGTTCTTCGTCGTGTCGCAATTGATCACTCGGGCCGCTGATACTGCAGCATATTCGGGCGTCAGTTCAAGCCGCAGACGCCGCCCGGGCAACAGCTTCCGGTGGTGCATGCGGGGGACGAGCCGCTGCCGAGGTTGTTGCTGGAGATGACGTTGCCGCCCGTCGCCAGTCGGTGAACCGGGCTGTCGGCCGGGGTGTCGCCGGGCTCCACGCCGGCGCGCTCGCACAGGTCCCCCCAGGTCGAAATGGTGTCGTTCATGCGGTGGCTGACTTCCAGAACCTCGCCGTTGGCGTCACAGCGGTAGTCATAAGTGGGCATCAGAATCCTCTCTGTATATCGATAAATGCTAATTTTAATATTATATTCGGCGTTTTCGCAGAGGCAAGCAGCACGATTAGAATACGGAATGGGGAATTGTTGAGTCACTTCGCGACGCCTGCTTTCTGGAGGATGTGTTCTGCCCACTGAATCATTGCCAGGGGATGGCAAGGACGTGAACCGGCCAACTCCTGAACTTGCCGTTCCCTGGCAAGCCGTCCAGGTTCGGTTAGCAGCAATGGTTGCCATTTACACACAGCAATGTTTACTCACACTTTCGACCATACATTTCCAGATTATCTGTGAATCTCTGAAAGGTGCCGTAGGGTTTTACCCCGTTTCCCCTGATATGCCAGGCTGGTATTAGTGCGCCTGTTCTGCCCCATATCAGTGTGCGTCGGAATCCCAATCATTCATATGATGGCTGTAAAAGCTGGTCTGGTACCCCTTGGTGCGCAATATCTCGCCAAGTGACCACATGCCGGTGACATGGTCCACCCGTTTGACGATGGACCGCCCCGGGGTAGGAGGAATGGACAATGTGACGGCCTCAAGACCGCGAGTGGTGCGATTACCCGTTGCATAGAAGCGCTTGAACAGCAGGGATTGATTTGCCAACTGGTCAAGATTGGGGGTCAGGCCGTCCTTGTCACCAAATACGCCCAGGTATTCAGCGCTGAGGCTTTCTATCATTACCAGCATGATATTCAGCCGTTTCTCTTCCGAACCGTCGGTCGTGATGGTGCGTCTGATATCGAACAAGCCATCACCGTTTGCGCCGCTACCGGGCTCCTGCATTTCCACTTTCAGGGCATCAGAGGCGTCAGCATCAGTAACCGTGACATAGAACTGGTAGTAATCCAGTTCGTTAGAACGGAAGGCAGAGAAGAATTGATACGGGCCGTTAGAGGACAGTTCGTTTTGATAGATATTTTCTGATTGCTGCATCAACGTCGGTCCAACAGAGACGGCGGCAATAGTCGCCAGTGACCACAGCACGGCAGTTGCCGACATGCGGGAAATGCGTCCGGTTATGTGACTGCGACCCGTGAAGGCACCAGCAGTTCCGGGCGTTACTGCCGTGAATTTCAACATGAAATCACCATCGGCGGCAAAGGCGAACAAGGCTACGGCATCGCCTGTAGACAGCCTGACGGCAACTGGGAAGTGGTTTCCACCGGTCAGTAATCCCTGCTTGCCGCTGTCCCGGTTGTGGTGGTGATTACGGTCGGCTAAACGTATTTACAGCAATCCATATTGCATGAAGCTGGAACAGGATCAAATTCAAGGAACCTTTGATTAACTCGCAAAATGACCGCATTCAGGAAGAGCAATGTCTGCAACAGCGCGAGTAAAGTGCGTCAATCCGCGACGCGTTTTCTGATGAATTCCTGTTCAAGCTTGCTGATGGAGTGACCGACAAGCCGCTGTTGCGGGCGGCTCAGTTTGACAAACCGGGCACCGATCAATTGCCGGTCGCGAGACGGTATACTTTCCGAGTGACGCAACTCGAGTGCACAATACAGCCACACATCTTCTGGCAATTCGAGTGCACAGTTATGCAACTGGCCGTGTTCCACGGTGGGCGGGCCATCGGGAAAGATTATGCCCGCACCACTGTGTGACAAATCATGCAATACACCCTCGACCACCTTCCCGTCTCTGCAGTCGAGTACCACGCGCAGTGTCTGTGTCATGGGAATATGTGCCCGGTAGTCGTGGCGACGCTGCCGGTATTCCAGCTTCCCGGGAAGCCTCGCATGGTAGGTAATCATATTATCGCTGTTGTCCACGCGCTCCAGTGTGGTAATGAAGCGGATATCGACACCATCCAGTTTTCCCGTGACCTGAAGTGACCGTTCTTCAAGCAGCATCTTGTGACCTGTAGTCGGCAGCAGTTCGTCGAGCAGAATATGGGAGCTGTCGACAGCCACGATGCTGCTGGTATAGCACTCCCGGTGGCCGGGAATCTCCACGGTAAGAAAATTATGTTGTTTCGCCAGCCGTTCGAGCAGCTTCGCTACACGTGCCATGTCCGTTATCTGTTCACAGTCAGACAGGGATTTATATGAGCGGCTGCGTGCTTTTTTGGTCATAGTGGCAAGACTGATAACTGTTGTACACCTGTTTCCATGATGCCCCTGCCGGAAGTGCTGTCACCGCAACAAATGCGGTATCACCTGTTTGTTGCCAGGCCCATGGTCATTCTTGCCCGGATCTTCACTGCATAATCCTGGTCCGGCAAGCATACCGCACACCTCTCGGCACAATCCACCCGGACAACCGCCATCGTGGCGGCCCTTTGATGTACAGGCCTGCAGGAACCGGCTTACCAGAAGGCCCCGACCAGCCAGTAAAGAGTTGCGCTCATCCCCTGTTTTCACAAGCCATTAGATAAACGCACTTCATATTCCTTTAACGTGCAGTATCGATCAGGGACTCGTCATGCGCAACAAGCGGCAGGAGTATCAGACAGTTTTTACATTTCCCCATCACAGGTGATTACAAGACAGGACAGAAGATGACACTGGAAACCTTTTCAATCACTGAGCTGGATACCACCGAACACATCGTGCTTATGCTCGTTATAGCGGCTGCTGCACATCTCGTTGTGCGCGCTTTTCGCCATCTCACGCACCGGTTATTATCGACAGATACCATTCAACGCTGGGCGCACAGGTATTCATGCCGAACCGCACATTGTCCGCGGATGGGGGATGCGGCCCCTGACGTGGCCAATGCCCACATTCAGCAGGCGTACAATTGACTGACTGATTTAACAGGAGCGACCCGGTCTATGGAAACGCACCTGCTTCTCGGGCACTGAGCCCCTGACACTACAGCGAATATGTCTCGGCACCTTCCCCAGTCCTCCGCCGTCACCGCCCTGCGCGCGCGTGCTTCTCAATTAATCCCCGTCACGGCTGTCCCCCGCGTCTTGCTGTGGCAGTACACCCAGGGCCTGGGCGTCCAGTCTGGCGCTCTGGGCCCTGGCCGCAAGGCGGGATGCACGGCGCCGGGCCTTTTCTGCCTGCAGTTCCAGCTCGCGCAACTGCGCGCTCAGTACATCGACAGCATCGCTATCCGCCGGCTGGTCAGTTGCAGCATTCAGCTCCTCGCGCTTCTTGCGAGCAGCTGTCTCGGCCTTTTCGGCATCGTTTGCGGTTAACTCGGCGAGCCGATCGGTGTCACCCAGCGTGTCCAGAATCCGGGCTGCTTCAGCCGCCTCCCCTTCTTCCGGTTCGGCATCGAGGTCGATGTCTTCCGCTGCCAGAACCAGGGCGGTTATGGGCAGCGGCGCCAGCAGTTTCTCGAGTGGCCCGTCGAAGGGACCCAGTGGCTGACTGCCCCTCAGGTGGAACGGCAGTAAGACCAGCGATGCATCGGCCGAACGCGCCGCCACATCCGTGGGTCCCGCCTGTTCAACCAGCACGGCCTCGGCCGGAATACGCGTCTCGTCCAGTGTGCGTTGCAGCGCCTCGGCAGTTTCCGAAGTATCCGCCGCACAGCAGACGCCAAGCAAACGAATAGCGGAGCCTTCCCAGTCCTCTGTGCGCGTCATCAGGTACGCGAGCAGCAGCAGCAGGCGACTGCTTGCATCACCTCGCCACCAAACGTCGATTCGGCGTGCGTCGGGTGGTATTTCCTTGAGGGCCGTCCACTCCGGATCCTCAGCATCAAGCACCACCAGGTTGCAGCCCAGGCGAAAGGCGGTGCGCAAATAGTGGCCGTAGACAAGCTCCCGATTCCCGGCGGCGGCTTGCGGTACGTGCTCCATCCAGTTGACCAGGACCATATTCGCCCGCAGATGCCCGATACCATAGCCTTGTAACAAGGTTTGAATGCCCACGTTCAGGTCGGGTGCCACGATGACAAGCGGAAATGCCTGAACCCCGGCCTGCCGGATGTCCTCCTGCATCGCTTTCTCAAGCGCCCGCTTGTGCGCGTGCATGGCAGCACCATCACCTTCCAGGACCTTGACTACCGTGGTGAAGCCACTGTCTCCCTCAAGCCATGAGGCGAACTGCAACAATCGGGCACGTCTATGGCTGTCGTCTGAAAACAGCAGCATGTTCGGACGCCAGTCCCTCGGGTGTTCGGCTTCCCTGGCCGCGGCCAACAAATGAGTGCGCACCAGCCGTGTATGGTAGGAACGGCGTCCGTCGGCCCAGCGTGCCTGGGGGGCGGTACGGCGCAGATACTGGTATATCGCGAACAGCAGTGCCATCGCGATGAGACCCGCCTGATAATCAATGGCGAGCATGGCGCCCAGACAGGCCAGCGCACCCAGCAGGCTGAGGTGGCGGTGATAGAAGCGAAACCGCGGACGGAATGACGGGCTGGCTGCACTGGCCTCGAACCAGGTTGCGTAGTTAATCAACCCGTAGGAGATCAGGAAAAACATGGATACTATCGGCGCAATAAGGTTGAGTTGGCCCAGGCTGATAGTGGCTAATGCGATGGCACCCGACAATAGTATGCCCCGGCGTGGGTTATTCAGTGGGCCTGTTCCCTTCGCAAATGGCAGCAACAGGCTGAACAGGCGGTCTTCGGCCAGCGATTGCAGGATGCGCGGCGCCCCCATGAACGAGGCCATGGCCGAGGACAGGGTGGCGGCAAACACCCCGGCCACAACCAATGGCTGGAACAGCGCCACCCGTCCCATGGCCTCATAGTCACGCATGAGTTCCTCCTGGGGGAGTGTGCCGGCAAATACCACTGCGGCGCACAGATAGACCAGAATCGACAGACCCACTGCAAGCAGGGTACCCAGCGGCAGGCTGCGCCCCGGATCCTTGAGGTCCCCGGACATACTCACGCCCTGGGTGAAGCCGGTCACAGCGGGAAAAAACAGGGCAAACAACACCCAGAAGCCCGGCGAGGTGACCGGCACAGACCAGTTCTGTACCAGTAGCGCACCGTCCCAGTGCAGCAAACCGCCGGCAAAGAACGAGGCCAGGGCGGCCGCCAGGGTTGCCATGACCACATACTGAAAGCGTGTTGCCCAGTCGGCACCCAGCCAGGCAAAGACAAACAGCAGGCCAGCCGCCAGTGCCCCGATGAGGTGGGGATGAGCAGCGTATGGCAGTGGCAGCATGCTCGCCATGACCTCGGCGAAACCGATGCAGTAGAAGCCGATGGAGATGGCCTGTGCCAGAAACAGCACCAGGCCGATGGCGCCGCCGAACTCGGCGCCCAGGGTGCGCGAGATGAGGTAGTAGTCACCACCGCGCTTTACCCGGAGATTGGTGGCCACCGCCGACAGCGACAGACTGGTCAGCACCGATATGCCGTTCGCGAATATCAGGATCAGAAGCGCCTGCCCCAGTCCACCTGAACCCACCACGTAGCCCAGGCGCAGGAACAGAATGATACCCAGGATGGTCAGGATGCTCGGCGTGAAGACCCCGGCGAAGGTACCCAGGATACCCCGGGATGGATTGGCGTACGCGGCAGGCTTGGGTGTTATTTTCAAAGGCTCAATTGTGGCGGGAGGGTTTAGTCTTGTTTCTTAAAATACAGCTATCGACTGGCTCATTCCACAGGTCCATGGGCATCAGGACTGATAACAAGCATACTCGCAATGCGCGTCAATGATAGCGAGGCGGACGCGTGCGCCAATACCGGATAAGAAGATAACCGAACAACATGCCGCCAAGATGGGCAAAATGCGCCACCCCCGCCGCGGTCCCGGTAACGCCTGCAAACAGTTCAATACCTGCATAAATCGTTACGAACCATTTTGCCGGTAACGCCACCGGCGGGAAGATCAGGATCAGCACCTCATTTGGAAACCGCATGCCAAACGCGAGCAGCAGACCGAATACACCACCGGAGGCACCCACGGTCGGGTAGTAGTCGCCGCTCAGCGTGGACACGAGCAGTTGTACCAGCCCGGCACCGATCACACACACAAAATAATAAACCGCAAATGTACTGGAACCCCAGACATTCTCCATACGCGTACCGAACAGCCACAGGGCATACATGTTCAGAAACAGATGCATCAAATTGCCATGCAGAAAGCTGTAGCTCACCAGCTGCAGCAGTTGGAAATGTGCCTGTACAGGTTGATGCAGAAGACTGCCCCGCGGATCCAGCGGCCAGAGCGCCAGGGCAGTAATCAGTGGCTCGCCATAGGACAGCTCAAGAATGAACATCAAGCCATTGGCGACCAGCAATGACTTGACGACGGGTGGCAGCAATGAGTAGGAGGAAGTAAAACCTGTCATGCAAGTCAGTCCTGTTGTTTACAAGGTAGCCTTGTCAACCCGATGATATCCTGCAGCAGGCACTCTGACGTCAGTGCTGCCGGGTTCCTTGCGCAATCATAAATACGGCATGAACAGCCAGCACGCCGCGTCCCTGAGTCGAACCGGCAATGCCCGCCCGTCTACCTGTTGCAGGGTAACCGCGGCCGACCTGGCATGAAGACTCCTCGCGTAATCAATCATTCGTCCGACGCTGTCGACGCCGATGACCTCCAGGTTCAGTTCAAAGTTGAGGCGCAGGCTGCGCGGATCCAGATTCGCCGACCCGACCTGCGCATATACCCCGTCGACAACAAACAGCTTGGTGTGTGCGAACGGCGGCGGTTGATAACAGACCTTCACGTCATGCTGGAGTAATTCCCACAGCAGATTGCGCGTCGCCCAGTCGATGAAACGCAGGTTGCTCCGTTGCGGCAGGATAATGGTCACCTCCACGCCGCGCAGTGCCGCCGATTGCAGGCAGGCGACCATCTCCCGGGACGGCAGGAAGTACGGTGTTATGGCAATAATTTCATGCTGCGCCGCCGAAATCGCACCCATCATGACCAGCGAAATCTGGTCCAGGTCCTCATTCGGACCGTCACTGATGCAGCGGCAAAAGGACAGCCCCGCAGGCGCCTGCTGCGCAGCTTCGGGTTCCAGGTCCTGCCCGGTCACGAAGCGCCAGTCCTCGGCGAAGATCGCTTCCAGTTGGCCGACTGCAGGCCCCTGCACACGAAAGTGGAGATCGGCCGTTTGCCGGCCTGAAGCCGATTCCAGCAGGTGTCTGTCACCGATGTTCATGCCGCCCGTGAAGCCCTGCTCGCCATCCACTACCAGGATCTTGCGATGGTTGCGCAGGTTCACGGAAAACGCGGGCGGCAGTAATCTGGGTGGCAGGAAACGCGCGACCGTGATACCGGCCCGCTGCAGGGTTCGGCTGATACGCGGCCGGGAATAGAGCTCCCCTACCCCGTCCACAATCACCCGCACCTCCACACCGCGTTGTTGTGCCGAGGCAAGCACCGCGACGAAGGCTGCACCGGTAGCATCCGACTCGAACAGATAACTGGCCAGCGACACCCGCCTGGTCGCCCCGTCGATCGCCGCCAGCATTGCCGGATAGGCCTGTTCGCCGTTCTGCAGCATCTCGACCGTATTGCCCGCCGTCAGTATCCGGGATGTCACGCGGTCCGATACGCGAATGAAGCTTTGCCAGGCGGGATCCGGTTCCAGCATGACAGCGGCGGGTCTGGCCCCCATCGTCCCCCGCTCGTATCCAACCTTCATTCGGGACGGGATGACCGGCGCAAGCCTGCGCGCATGGGTCTGGATCCGGTTAATGCCGAACATGTAATACAGCAGGGGTCCGGCCAGCGGGAAAAACACACATACCGAGACCCAGCCCAGTGCCGCACGCGAATCGCGCTTGTACAACATGGCGTGCGCAGCCGCCAGCGTAGCCAGCACGACATGTGCGTCGGCCAGTATCCATTGCCAGGGCAATAAACGAAGTCCTGACCAGACCTCGTGAATGATCTGATCAGGATTCATTTCCATGCGCTGTCTGAAACTATGTCACACCCGACAAGGTGTTGATGGTGACGATAGGGTACTCCTGCACGCAACCTCGGCGTCGCAGCTTAGTCCTTGCCGCCCTGGATGATTCAATGGCGTGCTTCGGGTCTGGCATCCACCGCCGCTTCCGCCTGCAGCCAGTCATTCAGCGCCATATCGCCCTGAAAGCCACGCTGTTCGGCAATAAGATAAGCCGCCTCCGCGATCATATAATGTCGCTGTTCAGGAGCGACGCCCAGTGCTTTCTTGCGCTTTGCCGGCGCTACGGTTGCAGCGGGTTTTGCTGCTGTGGTTTGCTTCGCTGCTGCTGCCTGTTTCGAATGATGTTTATGCTGTGCCACTGTTTCTCTCCTTCACTACAGAATTCAGGTCACGTTGTGCGGCCTGTCGTTCCAAGTATAGTTCCTGCTGAACAAATCGCCGTCCAGGAGCCTGTACTGTGCCGGACTGCTTAAGCATACGATCATGCAATGGCTCCTCCGCCTGGCTGGCTCTGGGTCAGTGCGGTGCTTTTCGCTGCAATACGCTCCATCAGGTCGTTCCAGGATTTTGCGAAAGACTGTGCGCCTTCGCGCTGCAGTGTGGCTGCGAGCGCGCTATCGTCGACGCCTGCGCGGGCAAACTCGGCGAGCATCGCTTCGGCATCGCCGCCATCGGTTGGCAGGCCGCCTTTCATTTCACCGTGCCCGGCAAAGGCAAGCAGCGTCTTTTCGGGCATGGTGTTGACGGTGTCCGGAGCGGCGAGCGCGTCGATGTAGAGGGTGTCCGGGGCAGCGGGATCCTTGGTCCCGGTGCTGGCCCAGAGCAGGCGCTGCGGCCGGGCACCTGCGTCGGCCAGTGACTGCCAGCGCTTTGATGCCAGCAGTTCGCGGTAGGCCTTATAGGTACGTTTGGCAATGGCGATACCGAGGCAGTTGCGAAGTTCCTCTGGAACCTTGTCCTTGATTGCGACGTCCCAGCGGCTGACGAAAATCGAAGCCACGGAACCGACCGCCGGATCGAGGCCGGCGACAATACGCCGTTCGACGCCGCGCAGGTATGCCTCGGCGGCGGCGAGGTAGTGCTCTCGGGAGAACAGCAGCGTCACGTTCACCGCCACGCCCGCGAAGATGGCCTCTTCAATCGCGGCAATGCCCGCGCGGGTACCGGGGATCTTGATGAAAAGATTCGGGCGTTGCGCCTGCGCATGCAGGTCCACCGCCGCCTGAATGGTGCCTGCCGTGTCATCCGCCAGCAGCGGTGACACCTCCAGCGATACCCAGCCGTCCACGCCGCCAGTGGCAATGTGGATCGGCCGAAAAAGATCAGCAGCATGTGTCAGGTCCTCCAGTGCCAGTTCGAAAAAGAGTGCCTCGCCAGACTTGCCGGCCAGCGATTTCTGGCAGATGGCCGCGTCATAGAAGTCGGCATTGCCGATGGCCTGATCGAAGATCGTGGGATTGGATGTCAGCCCCGTCACGCATAACTCGCTGATATAACGACCCAGTGTACCGCTGGTCAGCAGCCCGCGCGTGATATTGTCGAGCCAGAGGCTTTGACCGAGATCGTGCAGTTGTTGTGTGGCTTTCATCATGTCTCCTGTGCCGTTGTCATTTTGCTACCTTCACAAGTTTTGGATTGTGCCAGCTTCAATCTGCCGCATTGAGCGTGTCGGCCTGCTTCGGCCCCCCGGCTGCCAGGCCTGTAACCCCGTGTCCTCTGTCGCCTGTGGTTCAAAAAGTAGCATGCCTGCTTTCAAGCCGCTTCACGGCAGAAGCCGTCGAGCACACCCCAGATCCGGCAGAAACCGTCACATCCATTTCTTGATCTTGAACAGCCAGATCTGAATAACTACCAGCAACAGCAGAATCAGGATGAAGATCGTAAAGGAACCCTGGTAATCAGCCCCGGGAATGCCACCAACATTAATACCCAACAGGCCGGTCAGAAACCCCAGCGGCAGGAAGATCGCGGCAACCATCGAGAGCACATACATGGTACGGTCCATTTTTTCGGACAAGCGACTTGACAGTTCTTCCTGCACGACCACGGCCCGCTCCCTGACCAGGTCCAGGTCTTCGACAAAGCGGGTAGTGCGGTCCGCACTCTCTCTGAGTCGCAAGCGGTCGATCTCACTCAGCCACTCCAGCTTCTCGTTAAACAGCCGCGACACCGCTTCACGTTGCGGCGCCAGATAGCGGCGCAGACCGATGGCATGGCGACGCAATTCCGCGATCTTCGGACGCAATTCATAGGATTCCATGGTCAACACCAATTCCTCGAGATCATCCACCTCAGCGCTTACGCCATCAACAACATCGCCCATTCGTTCCACCAGGTTGTCGGTGAGGGCCTCGACAAACTCGCCGGCGCTAGCGGGTCCGACACCTCTATCGATGGCCCGGCCTAGATCGGCAGCTACCTGCAAACGCCGCCTGCGTGTGGTAATAATACGTTTGCCATCGCTCCACATGCGCACAGCGACCATGTCCTCGGGATCTGCCTTGGGATTTGGATTGATTCCCCGCAATGTCAGCAGCAGACCCTGTGCGCTCAACATGCTGCGTGGCCGGGTCTCCTCGGCCAGCAAGGCCTCGGCAGTTACCTCATCCAGTCCGCTCTCCTGTTGCACCCACTGTTGCACAAACGGGTTGCTGTACTCCAGATGCACCCACAACACCCCCTGCTCCGGTTGCCATTGTTTAACCTGATTCCAGTCCAGCTTTGCACCGCCGCCCTGCCCGTCCAAGAGATAGGCATAAAGTAATCCAGTGTTATCACTCATAATGTATTCCCCATCGTTAATACATGAAGCGCTTTTGCAGAGTCATTATCCCTAAAGGGCGGCCCCGGCTGTCCCGTTGTGCCGGGTGGCTACGGCGAGGTTAGCACGAACCAGAATGCCAACAGTAAACCCGATTACCGCAAGAAGTCTCATTATAGGGACGGCGCTCCCGCAGGACTGAGCCAGAACCTCACTGATGGTGAATCCAGGATCAGGCAGTATGGCTGTCTGGCTCGGACTGCGCGTTATCGGTTTCAGTTTCAGCCACGGCCCGCGTGAGGGTCTTGCGGGCCATTCCCGACACCAGCACCATCATGACTATACAGACCACGAGTCCGCCAAATATTACCAGGTCGTGCAGGTGGGTCGTGTGCACATCACTGCCGGCCAACCGGGCTGCATGCCTGCCGGCGTACCCGAAGTAAACCTCGATCAGCAGGTTTGGTATGTGCACCAGTAACGCCAGCAGGAAGCCGGAAAAGCGCACGCCGGCTGCACCGAGCAGATAATTGATGGTGGCAAGATTCACCGGCATCAGGCGCAGCATTAGCTGCAGGCGGAATTCGTCATGACTGACGGCACGCTGGATTGCCGCCAGCGAGGGCCTTGCCGCCAGCGTGTGCTCGATCCGCGAACGCAAGAGCTGGTGCGCGAGCGCGAACTGTATCGCAGCTGCCAGCAAACTACCGATCACGACCGCTATGGCGCCCCAGGCCATGCCGAAGAGTGCGCCTGCGATGATGCACAGCAGCGTGTCGGGTAACAGAAACGACGTCGCCAGGATGAACAGTCCGGTGAATGCGAGCACGCCCCATGGGCCCAGCTGCGTGATCCATGCCTCGATTGCATTGATGTGATGCTTGATTTCATGTCCGCCAATAAGAATGGCGACGACCAGCAGCAGCCCCACCGCCAGGTAAGGAAGCATTGAGCGCGAGTAGGCCCGTGCCAGGAAGCGTCGGACACGTTCACTCGAATCAGTACCCTGTTCGTTGTGCATCACTTTTCCTGCTACTGTTAGTTACCGGAGCATCAGCTTCCAATCAGCCACAACTGCGCCTGAATGAATCCTGTGTATGGTTGCACACAGTGGTTCTTACCCGCACCCGTACCGCGATTCATCATTTGGTATCGGGCGTGAACAGCTGTTCATTGTCAATCGATAAATAACGCACCCAAGAATTGATATTGCCAGTACTACTTCAGGTAATACCTTGAATCCGGGCATCCGGCGCTATCGAACGGAGGTGAATATCACGCTGAGGAAAGGGGATCTCTATGCCACGTGCTTTCAGTTCGCGGTTCGTAGCCAGTGCAACACTGCTTCGAATCGGTACATACTGATCATTGTCCGACACCCAGGCACGCAGGATAAAATCAAGGCTGTTATCACCGAATCCATCGAACACCACCTGGGGCGCGGGTTCCTGAAGCAGCCCCTCTTGCCCGTCCAGCGCGCTGTGTAATGCCTCGACAACCGTATCCGGATCCGTCCCGTAGGCGACGCCAACTGTTATCTCGATGCGGCGGTTTCGATCTGTCAGGGTCCAGTTAGTCAGCGCATCCGAGAGCATTGTTCCGTTTGGTACCGTGATGTCTGCACCCTCGAAACTGCGTACCGTACTCGACCGAATACCAATCCTGGTTATCTTGCCCTTGACAGAACCAATCTCTACCGAATCGCCGATTTGCACGGGCCGCTCGAAAATCAGGATCATACCGGAGACAAAGTTGTTGACGATGGTCTGCAGGCCAAAGCCGAGACCCACGCCGAATGCACCCAGCAGGATCGTAATCCGATCCATGCCGATACCCATTGCACCGACCGCTACTAAAAATCCGACCACGATAATTCCGTACTTTATGACTGACGAAATCGCAAATGATACGCCGCGACCCAGTTCAACCCGTGGATATACGTCTTCATCCAGCACCAGCACGATAAATCGTGCAAGCAGGATTGCCGCGGTGATCGTTATACCAAATGCCAGCACGTCCGCAAGCGAAATGGCAACGGCACCTGCACGAAACTCGGCAAGGAAGATTCCCTTGATAACCGCGAGGGCATGGTCCTGTAGTGCAAAAAGATCAAGAGTCACCAGTACCCAGGCAACTACAACAAGCATTCTGAATACAATGCCAAGACGCCGGCTTAACAGTGCGGTTCGCACCCTTATCACATTCAGCGCCCGGGCGGCACGGCTATGCAATGCAAGCCTGAAGACTGAATCGGCAGTACGCTCGAGCGCGGCCAGCAGCAGCGCCAGATAGAGGCTGTTCAGAACCCCGGATCCTACAAGTACCGCAAGGCGTACGTAACCTGAAATGGCCGTGAGTGTTGCGATAACAAGCAGCAGAAGCGCCGCGTTGAGCCCGAATCGAATGATGTTCTGCCAGCGTTCTGCCTGTTTTGATTTGGCATCACCTTGCCATGATTTCGAACGAATCACCCAGATGATGATGCCGATCGCCACGATCATCTCCAGGATAAAGATCAGGCGTGCCACCAGGGGTGCTGCATCGAGCAGGTCACGCACCTGATCCACGACATAGAGTATCGCCAGCAAGATCAGCGCCGGCCGGGTCGATGCATCCAGCAATGGCAGGACCAGGGCCAGTACGGGAAAGACCAGCAGTAGCCCGACCGCATCAGTCAGGGCTGGCGGCGCATTGCTATAGAACCAGGGTGTTGACATCAATACCAGTAATGATGCGAGTGCGAATGGCCGCTCGAATACCGACAGCCCCTTTGCAACAAGGGGATCAGTCTCCTTCCATGCCCGCGCTGCCCTGCGGGATCGACGCAGGATCAGGGTTAAAACCAGCAGAAAAAAGACCTGAAAGCCGAGCCGGTCATACTGACTGCTTACAACGTAATCAATACTCGACACCCATTTGGCAATCTCGCGTCCTGCGCTGGCACGCAGGTCTGACAAGGTGGTGCCTACAACCGCCTCACTCCACAACGGTGGCCGTTCACGATGCACGAGATTATTTATCAGGTTCGTCTCCTCGGTACTGATTCTGCCGAGGGATTCCTGGACAACCACACGCGCCCGACCGGCCTTGGCCTGAAGTGCGAGTGCACGATCCTGCATTTTCCGGAGCGACTTGTATACCTTGTCAACGTCAGCAGCGGTTGCACGCGCGAGGTTCACCACCTCATCCGGCGCCTTGGCATCCTGTGCCTCCTTGACAGTCAGCTCCCAGATCCTGTGCGTCACATCAAGTCGACCAGTTTCCAGCTGGATGACACTGGTCCGTTTTTGCAAATCGGTCTCGGTATCCTCCAGCGAACCATCAAGATCCAGCCACTTTTTCCCGATTTCAGCTATTGCTTCGCGTGAAGAAGCGGCGGCAAGTGCCGGGCCGAGGGAAACCAGTTCCTGTGTTGTGGTGCGCTCCAGATCCAGCAGATCGTTTTCAATCTCATCGAAAGCCGGTGACCGTGCAAGCAATCCTTCCGCCTGATCGAGGGAAGTACGCTCGGCGGATGCCCGTGTCGGGATATCCGACAGCGGAATAGGCATAAATGGTGGCGCACTTGTCTCGGGTTCCGCGGCCACGGCCCAGCCGGCGCAGAGGATGAACAGGCCGATACCGAGCACCAGCTGGTACACACGACGCAGGTATGTGCGATGAGCGGAAACTGTTCCGGCGAAGTGTGTCATAAAAAACGGTCCTTGATTGATTGCTGCATATATAGAAGGGATTCTACATTGAAGGGCCCGGTTGATGTCTTGTTTGCATTGTAATAATCAGCGCTATTCTGTTCAGGGTTTGCTGACTGGCATGGCTGCGCCGGCGGCCCGGCAAGACCGGCATAAAAAGCAAGCTGACGAGGTAACGCCGCACAGGTATTGTCGGGACGGGACGCTGGGGTTCAAACCTACGCCCCGTTACTCCGGTGGTAGCCCGAACCTGATAGCAGAGTCCATACTGCGCAGGTGCAGGTCGCGCTGGGGAAACGGGATCTCGATGTTCGCCTCGCGCAGCCCCTTCTCGATGGCGAAATTGATATCACTCACGGTGGCAAGGCGCTGGTCCACATTGCGGATAAAGAAGCGCAGTTCAAAGTTGAGCGAGCTATCGCCGAACCCGCGGAACAGGACCCTGGGTGCACTGACCCGCGTGCCGTCACTAATCACCAGAGGGTGTTCCCTGGCGGCTTGCAGCAACACCTCGCGGACCTTCTCAACATCCGAGCCATAGGCCACCCCGACGGGAACGATCACCCGGCCCCAGGTATCGCGCAGCATCCAGTTGGTGACCTGGCTGGAGATGAGTTCCGAGTTTGGTACGATGACATCCGCGCGATCGAAGGTCTCGATCTGCGTCGAGCGTATGCTGATCTTGCGCACATAACCCTCGGTGCTGCCGACGACGATCCAGTCGCCGGTGCGGATCGGACGTTCGAACAGCAGGATGATGCCGGAGACAAAGTTGTTGACGATGTTCTGCAGGCCAAAGCCGATACCCACGGAGAGGGCACCCGCGATAATGGCCAGGTTTGTGAAGCTGAAGCCGGCAAGTGACAGGCCGATGATTGCCGCCATGATAATGCCGACGTAACCACTGATACTGACGATCGCCTCCTGGGCGCCGCGCTCGATCCTGGACTTTCTCAACCACCCGGGCAGGATCTCGTTCCGGATCCAGCGCACCAGCGTAACCAGGACGGAGAAAATGACCAGGCCGATCACCCAATGGATCGGTACGATGCGCACCGGGCCGAGCTGAAAACCCTCGGTCACGCCCTGTCTCAGCAGGCTCCAGAAGGTGTCCGAATAGCCCCACAGACCGATGACCGTGACACCGAAGACCAGCCAGACCAGGAGTACCGTCAGCAGACGCAGCCAGAACAGGCCGGGCACCGGCTCACCCTCCTGCAAGCTCAGACGTTTTCGTAGTTGACCTTCCCAGGCATAGCGCCCGCTGTCCATACCGTCGAAGAAATCCTGCAGCAGGCTGTTAAGGAGCCAGAGACTGACCGCCAGCAGGGCCGTGCCGACCAGGCCCCGGAACAGATACCATGACAGGTTGCGATACCCCAGCAGCTCAATGACAAGACCGGCCAGCAGCAGCAGCACGATGATGCCGCGTAATTTTCGGTTATTCAGTGGCGGAGGTGCATCGCGGATCGTGGATACCAGCCACATCAGCTGCAGAGTGGCCATGGTAAAGAACACGGCCCGTATCAGGTACCAGTGCTCCGCCAACAGGGTGTCACGAATCCCGGTGCTGTAGATCAGGATCAGGGCAAGCATCAGGAACAGCAGACCGTGGATGCGCCGGGACAAAGCGCGGGCATAGGCCGGATCCATGTCGAGGAAATGTGTCGCGGGCGGACAGGGGTTGAGCAAGGCCTGACTAAGCGTCAGGCCACCCAGATACACCAGGATACTGGTGAGCAGGGCCACAGACGGCGGGACGGGAACAGCCGGCAGGGCCAGGAGGAGCACTGCGGTGGCCGCGGCGAGGCCGAGGATGAGCGGCAGGCGCCTGGCGAAACAGGCCTGCAGCGATGCGCTCAGTCCAGCACTGATCCCCACCGCTGGACCCTGCATGAACCGGTCCCTCCAACGGCGTCGCCACCAGAAGCCGAGCACTACTCCCAGCGTGCACAATATCACCAACAGGGCCCAGCTATTACTCCGCAGACGGTTAATCTGCATACGATCCAGCAAAAAGGCCTGCACGGCTGCAGGCAGGGTGTTCGCCTGTTGCAGGTTGGTGATGGCAACGGTCCAGAGATCCGGGCCGCGTCCAAGCAGTCGGAATTTCAGCACCTTCTGCTGGGCTGAGCGAATATCATCACCCAGTGTCCGCGCCTCCAGCAGGAGGGTTTGACATTCCGCCATCTCGGACTGCAGCTCATCCAGCTTCTTCCCTGTAAGTTGCGAGGGCGCCGTGGCCTCACCGGGCAGGGCATCGTCCGGGGACTTGAGTGTAACCTTGAGAAGATTGATTGCCTGAAGCCGCGCATCGATGCACTTCTGGGCATTCAGGCGGATCTCGCCAAGCACGCGGTCCCAGGGATCGAGCGCGTCAGTGTTACCCGCAGCCGGGTCGAATGCCTGCAGGGTTTGCCGGGCAGTGGCAAGGGCCTCGCGTGCCGGCTGTATCCAGTCGTTGCCGCTGTTGGCGGCCGCCATGCCGGTGGATGCAGGAATGCAGGAGGCCAGCAGAAACAGAATCCGCAGGACCATGACAGCGGGTCTTGTTCTGATGTGCGTGAACGTTATTGTCATGGGAAGTTTCGCTGCAACCACGAGGTCGAGGACAGAAGGCGCAGCATAGGCCGCGCCTTCCGCGAAAATCAACCCGGGAAATCGATACTGTCAGGTTCGCGCCTGTCGATCAGGCCAGGCTGATATCCCGCATGCCTACGGTGCGTCGTCCTTCAATGGAACAAAGGCGACGCCGAGGATATCCTGCGTGTACATTTCCCCTTGCTCGTCTTTTTCCACCAGCATCAGCTCCTGCGGCATATACGGCAAGCCCACCGGTATGACCAGCCTGCCCCCGGGCTTGAGTTGCTCGACAAGCGCCGGCGGAATATGCGAGGCGGCCGCGGTAACGATAATGCCGTCATAGGGTGCATGCGCCGGCCAGCCGTCATAGCCGTTACCGGTACGGTATTCGATATTGCTGTATCCCAGTGACTTCAGGCGTGCCATCGAGTCCGCCCCAAGCGCCGCGATGCGCTCTATCGTGAAGACCTTATTCACCAGCAGCGATAATATGGCCGCCTGGTAGCCGGAACCGGTGCCGACCTCCAGCACGGTGTGCTCCGCTTGCGTCTGTAACAGGTCGGTCATCAGTGCGACGATGTACGGCTGGGAGATGGTCTGCCCGTGACCGATGGGCAGCGGACCGTTGTCATAGGCAAGGTATTTGAGGTGTGACGGTACAAAGGCTTCACGTGACACCTTGCCCATCGCCGCCATCACCCGCGGGTCCAGTTGGCGCTTGCCGATCAGGCTGCTGG
This sequence comes from Gammaproteobacteria bacterium, assembly GCA_049664445.1. GTDB lineage: Bacteria > Pseudomonadota > Gammaproteobacteria > UBA9214 > UBA9214 > UBA9214. The sequence continues at coordinate 2,699 of JBATFE010000021.1, read as the reverse complement.
TGTACGCAACCTCCCGCTCGATATCAGCAAGCATGTGTTTAGTGCCTGCCTTCATGGCCTCTGCCAGCGTTTCATCGGGTGTTTACCCGCAAGAAAACAAGGGTGTCACCAGTGGTTCTGTTCATGATTACATGCCCCGCTCCGGTCCGGGTATAAAACAAGTTTGCTGCTGCCCAGTGTAGCAGCATGATCAGTCGGCCTCGCGATCGATGTCGCAGCAGTGCGGATGTGTGCGCCCGCCATCTTCTGCAGACAGCACGCTGCCGGTAACCGGGTTCGGGCGAAAGGCGGTGCAACCCTTCAGTCCCAGCCGATAGGCCTGCTCGAAGACCGACTGGTAGTCTGCCAGGGCAAAGTCCGCGGGGATGTTGATGGTCTTGGAAATGGCATTGTCCACATACGGCTGCATCACGGCCTGCATTTGCAGATGCAACTGAGGCGACAGTGCGTGTGCATCGATAAAGGCCGGTGGCAGGGTCTCCTGGCCGTGCCGGCTCTGCCACAGCTGGCAGGCATAATCCACGAGTTCATGGTCCTGCAGCGATCCGTCGGGCTGCCGGATGCGGCGCCGGTAACGGGATTCGAATACGGGTTCCAGTCCGCTGGAGACATTATTGGCCAGCAGGCTGATGGTGCCGGTCGGTGCAATCGCCACCAGGTGACTGTTGCGTATCCCCGTCGTGGCAATGGCCTCGCGGATATCGTCGGGCAGCGACTGGATAAAGCGGCCTTGCATATAGCGTTCCGCATCGAATGCGGGGAAACGGCCCTTCTCCCGCGCGAGCTGTACCGAGCTGCGATAGGCGGCATGGCAAATCGTTTGCATCACCCGGGCTGCCAGCTCAAAGGATTGCGGCGACCCGTAGCGGATACCCAGCATGATCAGGGCATCGGCCAGACCGGTAATACCCAGGCCGATACGCCGTGTTTGCAGCACCTGCTGTTGCTGTTGCGGCAGCGGAAAACGGGAGACATCGATGACATTGTCCAGGAAGCGCACTGCCAGTTGCGCGGCATCCTGCAGTGAATCGAAGCGGATGCGCGCCTTGCCGGCGAAGGGATGCTCGATGAAACGCGTCAGATTGAGTGAACCGAGATCGCAGGCCCCGTAGGGAGGCAGCGGGATCTCGCCACAGGGATTGGTGGCGCTGAGCTGTTCCCGGTAGCCGAGATTGTTCCACTGGTTGATGCGGTCAATGAACAGCACGCCGGGTTCTGCATACGCGTAACTGGCACGCATCAGCTGCTGCCATAACTCACGTGCACGCAGCACCCGGGTGACCCGGCAGGCGACCGGCGCATTCTGGCCAGGCCAGTCGTGCACGACGCGTGTCTCGCCCGCTTGCGCCACGTCGCCTTGTTGCAGCGATACAGGAAACAGCAGCGTCCAGTCGGCGTCACGCCGCACTGCCTCCATAAAGGCATCGCTCACCAGCACGGAGAGGTTGAAGTGCCGCAACTCGCGCGAGTCCTGCTTGGCATCGATGAACTCGAGGATATCCGGGTGATCACAGCGCAGTGTCGCCATCATGGCGCCACGACGCACACCGGTCGACAGCAAGGTGGAACACATGCTGTCCCAGATGCGCATGAATGAAACCGGTCCCGATGCAATCCCGCCGACCGTGCATGCCTCGCTCCCGGCGGGTCGCAGGGTGGAGAAGTCGTAGCCCACCCCGCCCCCCTGCTGCAGGGTCAGCGCCCCTTCCCGGAGTGCCGCAAAGATCCCGTCCATGGAATCCTCGATACGGCCCATGACGAAACAGTTGAACAGCGTGACCCGGCGCCCGGTACCCGCACCGGCCAGGATGCGGCCGCCGGGAAGAAACCTGAAATCCCGGAGCAGTTGATAAAAGGCCTGTTCACTGCTGTCCCGCGCCTGTGTCTCGGCTGCCGCCACGGCGCGCGCAACACGTCGCCAGGTCGCATCGATGTCTGCATCGTGGACCGCAGTGGCGTCACGGTGGCGATAGCGGCTGTCCCAGACAAGCCGCGAAACCGGAGTTGTGAAGTAATCATTCAACATCATGAGCCATCGGGTATGCGGGCCTGCGTGCCATAGCGCACGGCAGCTGCATGCTTCGGTCAGTATGCGTTAAGCCATCAACTCAATCCAGCAACAGCCCGCATGAATTGGTGTTCATTTTGCTGGTGCACGCGCCCCCTGACCGCTACGATGGGATGGAGAGGAGTCTCGAATACCGCATGAACGATCAAAACGGCAACCAGGAGCAATACCGCCAGTGGGCACCCTATGTGCTGATCGCGGCATTGCTGTTACTGGCCTACCTGACTTTTCAATACAACGCACCCCTGGAACCAAGCTACGAAATCGCCTACAGCCAGTTCAAGGACCTGGCCAACAAGGGCCGCGTGGAAAGCCTGCAGCTGCAGGGTGATGTCGCCAGCGGGACACTAAAATCGACGGAGGCGCTTGGGCCGCACGGGGAGATCGCGCAGCGTTTCAGTACACGCCTGCCCGCGTTCGGCGACGAGTCCCTGCTGCCACTGATCGAATCACAGGCCATCGAGCTCAAGGTCAGCGGCGAAACCGGTAAAAGCGGTCCCCTTGCCATCCTGCTGTCACTGCTTCCCTGGCTGTTCCTGCTGCTGTTTTTCTTCTGGGTCTTCCAGCGCACTTCACGCGCACTGGGCGGCCGGCTGGGCGGGCCGGAGGAATTGAAAAAGTTTCTCGAGGC
>JBATFE010000020.1:0-1937 GCA_049664445.1 Gammaproteobacteria bacterium | reverse complement strand
GGAAAATGTTGACGTGATAGAAGAAAAAAGGGCCTTGCAAACCCCGATGATCAGCGCAGAAGAGCAGGACTGGGCACTGCGCCTGCATAAAAAGCTGGTAAAGATCATGGATCTTTCCCTGATTAGCAGCATGGAGGAAAACGAGGCCCGCGCACAGATTCGTGAGGTCGCACACCGCCTGATTTCTGAAGTTGATTCGATGACCCTGAATGCGAAATCACGTCAGCAGGTCATCAAACTCATCGAAGACGAAATACTGGGACTAGGTCCTCTGGAGCCACTTTTATACGACAACACCATCTCGGATATCCTTGTTAATGGATATGATAGTGTCTATGTAGAGCGCTACGGCAAGCTGGAAAAAACTCCGATTCGCTTCCATGATAATACCCATTTGATGAATATCATTGACCGCATTGTGACAGCGGTAGGTCGACGAATCGATGAGTCTACCCCTATGGTAGATGCGCGCCTGGAAGATGGCTCACGTGTTAATGCAATTATTCCACCACTTGCTATCGACGGACCAAGCATCTCAATCCGTCGATTTGCTGTTGATCTGCTTAGCCTTGAAGACTTCAAAAAACTTGGCTCGCTAACAGAAGCCATCGCACAAATATTAATCGGTATAGTACGTTGCCGTTTGAATATTCTGATATCGGGCGGTACCGGTTCTGGTAAAACAACCATGCTTAATGTGCTGTCCGGCTTCATACCTCATGATGAACGCATTGTCACTATCGAGGATTCCGCAGAGTTACAACTGCAACAGCCTCACACTGTCCGGCTTGAAACGCGCCCACCCAATATTGAAGGGAAAGGTGGCATAACCGCGCAAAATCTTGTTAAGAACAGTCTGCGTATGCGGCCTGATCGTATAATCGTGGGCGAGGTTCGTGGCGAAGAGGCAGTTGATATGCTACAGGCCATGAATACAGGTCATGATGGGTCACTGACAACCATTCATGCAAACTCTCCTCGCGATTCATTATTCAGAATCGAGAACATGTTTGCGATGGCGGGATTTAATATGCCTGTTAAGGCAGTCCGGTCACAAATTGCCTCGGCAATCGATGTTGTCATTCAAATTGAACGCATGGAAGACGGTAGACGTCGTCTCGTCAGTCTCCAGGAAATTGATGGCATGGAAGGGGAAATCATCACCATGAGTGAGATTTTCCGGTTTGAGAGAACCGGGGTAGATGCTGATAACAATGTACAGGGTTTTTTTACAGCCACCGGCGTTGTACCGAAATTCAGGGATCACCTGTTAAAGCGTGGTATAGAGGTGCCGCTTGAACTATTCGAACCAGGTAATCGGGTTTAACAGCATCTGTTCAAATCATAAGTTTTTTACCATAAAAACTACAGTGATAAGTTCTTTGCAAACACTACCAGAGCAAGGCAGCACAGTAGTAGTCAAATATAGATTCATAGCACAGTATGAAACTGTATATATAAAGATAACTGGCCAGGGGGAGCGCTGATGGAAGATACACCACTTGTTTTCCTGCTCATGATTAGTATCGCGGTGTTTTTACTCGTCTGGAATCTGATGGTTCCAGTATTCGGCGCTGAGCGCAAAGCGGCAAAGCGACTAAAAAAGCGACTCAATAGAATCTCATCACAAGAAAAGCAGCAGTCAGCTGCAAAAATGATACGTGAAAAGTATCTTGGGAAGTTAAATCCATTTGAACGCACGCTGGAAACATTGCCTGGAATGGAACGGCTGGCGATTCTTGTTGAACAATCCGGACGAAATACACCTGCCCATCGGGTATTTCTACTTAGTATTGTAATCGGATTTTCGGCTGGTTTGCTGACATGGTTTATTACAGGCAATTTATTGATGAGTATACCTGTAGGTATCATTGCAGCTGCCGTGCCTTTTTTGAAGATAAGCTTCGATCGTTCAAAACGTATGATCAGGTTTGAGG
>JBATFE010000019.1:0-4053 GCA_049664445.1 Gammaproteobacteria bacterium | reverse complement strand
TATACCCAGAGCAGCGGGTACGGTTAAATTCTCCGAGTACACGATGTGGATTCACCGCCAGACCTTCCTGCCCGTCAAGGTGGAGTACCTGGACAAGCAGGGAAAGAAATACCGCGTCTATGACGTGCTCGGGGTAGAGACCCTGCAGGGCTACCCGACAATCACCCGGTCGCGTATGCAGGACCTGGTCTCCGGGCAGGAAAGCACAATGGAATTCAGTCATATCAAGTATGACCGTGGCTTGCCTGAAGATATTTTCACCGAGCGGTATCTGCGTAATCCGCCCAATGATCTGCTTCGATGAGGCCACTTCCGTTCTCCGGAATTCTGCTGCTCCTTGTCGTTCTTTGCCCGCTGTCCACAGCCCTTGCCAGTGATCCACCGCCGCTGCCCGCGGGGCTGGGCACTGCCCCACCGCCGCTGCCGGCGGGACTTGGCACTGATCCACCGCCGCTGCCGGCAGGGCTTGGTACAGAGGTAGCCGAAACTGGAACCGGGGTAACCGCCCCTGCGGCTTCACAAGTCGATATAAGCGGATTCTGGGAGAATGCAGCCGGGATCCGGACCCGGAATGATCCCTACGAAAGGCAAACCTCCCTGCTGGAGAGCAGGCTGCAGTTGAGTGTCGAGCGTCCGGGGGATACGCTCAGCCTGAAACTGACCGGCGATTTTCTCTATGACGCGGTGGCCGAGTCGCACAAGGTCGACCTGGAGACCGGGGAAGGATTTTTCGACCTCAGGGAGGCCTGGCTGTTCTACCGCCCGGCGAACCGGGTCGATATCAAGGCCGGCCGCCAGACCCTGACCTGGGGGACCGGTGACCTGTTGTTCATCAATGATCTGTTTCCGAAGGACTTCCGGTCTTTTTTTATTGGCAGGGACGACGAATACCTCAAGGCGCCCTCGGATGCCCTCAAGCTGTCGCTGTTTTTCGATGCCGCCAGTCTGGATCTGGTGTATACGCCACGCTTCGATCCAAACCGCTACATCGATGGCAGCCGGATCTCCTATTACAACCCGGCGACAGGCAGTATCACGGGCAGAGACAATATCCTTGAGGCCTCGGTGCCTGACGACTGGTTTTCCGATGACGAGATCGCCGCACGCCTGTACACCAACTGGCGCGGTTACGAACTGGCTGCCTATGGATACACGGGATTCTGGAAAAACCCCGCCGGACTCGACCCGGTGTCTGGCGATGCCATCTTTCCGGAACTGGATGTCGCGGGTGTAAGTGGCCGGGGCACCATTGGGCCGGGGATCGGCAACGCCGAGTTCGGTTATTACCATTCAGGCGACGACTCGAGTGGCCGGGACCCCACCATCGCCAACAGTGAGTTGAGGTTTATGGCCGGCTACGAGCAGGAGGTTGCCCGGGAACTGACACTCGGTCTGCAGTATTACCTGGAACGCATGCAGGACTACGATCGCTACCGGGACACTCTGCCAGCGGATTCTCCGGCACGTGCGCATAACCGGCATGTCTTCACGGTCCGGCTTGTCTGGCTGGCGCTGCAGCAAAACCTGAGGCTGTCGGCATTCAACTATTATTCGACCTCGGACGATGATGGCTACCTGCGTGCGGCGGCCAGCTACCGGCTGGATGACCACTGGACGCTGAGCGGCGGTCTGAACCTGTTTTACGGCAATGAAGAGCATACCTTCTTCGGTCAGCTGGAAAAGAATTCAAATGTCTACACCTCGATTCGCTACGGCTTCGAGCGCTTCTGAGGGGCAGGCGGGCAGGGAAGGCATTCACCCTGGATGCACTACAATTTGAAGTTGTGAACAATGCAGGCTGCACAGGCCGAAATGGCGCAAGGGACCTATTATGGAAATGGAACTCGAAAATATTTTTGAAAAATACGAGCTGACCCGGGAGCAATACGAGACATTCAGGGACAAATTCTCGTTAAGGCAGCTTCGTGCCGGGGATACCGTAATAAGCGAAGGTGACCTTGCGGAAACATTCTATTTCATCCGCTCGGGTGAGCTGACCGCCTCGAGATTGTCCAGTGCCCGGCAGGAGTATGTGCTGAAGGTTCTTGGCCCCGGTGAACTGTTTGGCGAAGTCGGCCTGATTCAAGATATTCCGCGGATTGCCACCATCAAGGCGATCACTGATGCCCAGCTTTACGCATTGAGCAAGGCCGATTTCTTTGACCTGCTGGATTCCAACCCTGCATTCTCGGCATTGCTTGACAGGCTTCATACCCTGCGGCTGTTGCAGGGCGTACCGGTATTTCGCAAGCTCGATGATGATTCCCTGCTCAAAATCAGGGACGAACTGACACTGAAACAATACCAGGCCGGTGAGACGCTGCTCAGTGAAGGCGATGCGGAGGATGCGCTGTACCTGATCCTCAAGGGCAATGCCCGAACGTTTTCTACCGGGCCGGAAGGCAACGAAGTCACCTCCGGCTACATGCGTCCGGGATCGCATATCGGGAGCCGCGGACTGATGGGACGCATGAGTCACGAGTATTCAGTCGTTTTTGAAGATGCTGCCAAAGTACTGGTGCTGGAGAAGAAGCGCTTTCGCCGTCTGTTGCGTCGTTACCCCGGTATCTCGTTCAACCTTCCGGAAAGCGGTTTACTGAATACTATCCTGCCTTTTTTCCATGGCAGGGAAGCCTATCTCAACATTCCCAGTCTGGCTATGAACCGGCCCAGGAAGGTCAACTGGATAATGGGTATGAGCACCCTCGTGTTGATCCTTGCGGCCGCGTTGCCGACCCTGTTCCCCGACCGGTTTTCCTCGCTTCATCCGCTGGTCGTCGATACGGATCCGGAAAATATGCTGTCTGCCGACGAGTCGACACGGGTATTTCACAACCGCATGAAGGAGGAGATGACCCTGCATGACATCATGGTCGTCGGCGTGGTCAATGACTTGCATCCGAATGGCGTCTTCAACGCCGGTTCACTGGGCAAAATCCATGCGCTGAGCGAGTTTGCCAGGACCCTTACCTGGGATGACGAGGACCGTCCAGGGGAAATACGCGGCGTGCTGGCCGCGGACATGATGTCACCGTCGAGCATGGATGTTGTCGAACAGGCCGGCGTGGGCACGGTGCGCTTCTCCTGGCTGATGCCCGAGCCACCGGCCAGTGACGCCGAGGCCCTGGAGATACACAGGAAGCTGAAACGTTATCCCACCATGGACGGGACCCTGATCTCCGATGATGGCAGGGCCGTCAGCCTCTACCTGCCGCTGACCTCGAAAGATATCAGCTTCCGGGTATACCAGGCGCTGAAGGGATTCATTGCCGAACAGGAAGGCGATGAGCAGTACTTTATCACCGGCCTGCCGGTGGCCGAGGATTCCTTCGGGGTCGAGATGTTTATCCAGATGGCTATCTCGGCGCCTGCCGCAATGCTGGTGATCTTCCTGCTGATGTATTACTTCTTTCGCAACCTGACGCTGGTGATTTCATCGATGCTGGTTGCCATGGTGTCGGTGCTCTGTACCATGGCCCTGCTCATTATCACGGGTAACACCCTGCATATCATGAGTTCCATGATTCCCATCTTTGTGATGCCGATCGCGGTGCTGGATTCGATACATATCCTGTCGGAGTTTTTCGATTACTACCCGCGCATCAAGGACCGCCGCCTGACCATGGATCACGTCATGCGCGAGCTGTTCACGCCCATGCTGTATACCTCGTTAACCACCGCCGTCGGTTTCGCCTCGCTGGCGCTGGTTCCCATCCCGCCGGTGCAGGTGTTCGGTATTTTTGTCAGTCTGGGTGTGGTGCTGGCGTTTCTGCTTTCCATCAGTTTTATCCCGGCCTATGTGATGCTGATACCGAAGGAAAAGTTTGCATCGCTGGCCGCCGCCGGTAAGCAAGGCAAGAACGATTCCGTCGACGGCAGCGGGGTTTGGCTGCAGCGTACGCGGCAGTTCACCCTGCGCCGCTCCCGGATCATTATCGGCGTCACCCTGGCCATGGTGCTGCTTTGCCTGTTCGGAGTGCAGCGCATTGTCGTGAATGACAACCCGGTGCGCTGGTTCGCGGACGAGCACCCGATTCGCGTGGCGGACGAGGT
>JBATFE010000018.1:0-7857 GCA_049664445.1 Gammaproteobacteria bacterium | reverse complement strand
AGGCAGCCTCGTTAAGGCGACTGCTTCCCTATCCCGAGGGTACCGCCGGCGCCTTCATGGAAGCACCGCTGGCAAGCGTACCGGAGGAACTGTCCGTTCGGGAGGCGGTGAAGCGTATCAAGCGGATACGGCGCGGCATGAAGTTTTATGTCTATATCGCCAATGCAGCGGGCCAGTTGTCGGGCGTGCTGACGCTGCATGAGCTGATCCGTGCGCCGTCATCGAGTCTCATCAGCGAGGTGATGCACAGGCACATAATCAGCCTGTCCCCGGCACAGTCGATACTGACGGTATTCAACAGCCCGTACTGGCAGGAATACCATGCACTACCTGTCACCGACGAAAATAACATCCTGCTCGGCGTCATCCGTCAGAAAAGCATGCGCCGCTTCCAGGAAGCGACCTTTCATGCAGGCGCCGTCAGCAATGGCCTGGGAACCTTTGTAGCCGTCGGCGAATTGTTTGCCGTCACGGCGGGACAGATACTGGCCACCTTGATAGCGACCGGCACATCACTGACACATAGAGATCCCAGTGACTGACCTGCGCGCCCTCACACATGCGCTGGCCGATGCCTTCATCGACGGCTTTCCCCAGGAGACCACCGAGGCACTGGAGTCGGCACCCGTTGCCGAGCTCGTTGAGCTGTTGCAGACACAGTCAGCGGAAAGGGGCGCACGCATCCTCGGTCGCCTGTCTACAGCACTGGCGACGACCGTGTTGCAACACATGGGTGCGGCGCTCACGCGCAAGATTATGGCCGCCATGGATCCGATCCACGCCGCACTGCTGCTCAGCAGCCTGGCTCCGGAAGTCCGGGAAAAGCAGCTTGACAACCTGGATGCGGGACTGGCAAGGGAACTCCGCGACCTGATGTCCTACCCGGAAGCCAGCGCGGGACGCCTGATGCAGCCACGCGCCCCCACCGTTCCTGCCCGCCTGACCATGAAACAGGTGCTGAAACGCTTGCGGCGGTTCCCATCGCGTGAAACAGCGGTGCTCGTGGTCACGGATGACAACGGCAAGTTGCTAGGCCTGGTGGATCTGGTAGACGTCGTACAGGCGAATCCCGACGCTCGCCTGGAGTCACTGTTGCACATCAGCGCACCGTTTCGTGTCACTGCGACGACGCCTCGGGAAGAAATTATCGACCTGTTTACACGCTACCGGCTGCGCCTGCTGCCGGTTGTCGATATCGACGACCGCCTGCTCGGCGTCATCCGCCAGTCCACCGTTCTCAAGGCCACACAGGAAGAAGCGGCAACGGATCTGCAGGCTATGGTCGGTGTCAGCCGCGACGAACGCGCACTGTCATCACCCTTGTCCGCGATGCGCAAACGTCTCCCCTGGCTCAATGTCAACCTGCTGACAGCCTTTCTTGCGGCCGCAGTCGTCGGCCTGTTCGAGAACACCATTGCGCAATTCACGGCGCTGGCGGTGCTGTTGCCGGTTGTCGCCGGGCAGTCCGGCAACACCGGTGCGCAGGCACTGGCCGTAATCATGCGTGGCCTGGCGCTGCGGGAGATCCAGCTTCGTCACTGGCAACGCGTACTGTTGAAAGAAGTACTCGCCGGTGCACTCAATGGCATCGCCATCGCCATCGTAACCGGTCTGGGCGTCCTGCTATGGAGCAAGTCGACCGGTCTCGCCGTGGTCATCGGCGTCGCCATGGTTATTTCGATGGCACTGGCAGGTCTTTCAGGTGCTGCTATCCCGCTGGTATTGACGCGTCTCGGCCAGGACCCGGCACAGTCGGCCTCCATCATTCTCACCACGGTAACCGACGTTGTCGGTTTCTTCAGCTTCCTCGGGCTGGCGACCCTGTTCTCGACGCTGCTGTGAAACAGGTATGAACGGTTACCGGATAACGCCAGCCGCATCGTGTAAATACGGTAAGCGTCACTCCATGTTTACAACTGAAAACACATCCCGCCCGGCAGCGACCTTGTTCAGGAACCTGGCCCTGCTCGTCCTGCTGCTTGCAGGTGTGCCTTGCCAGCTCGTTGCGCAGGGCACAGCGGGGTTGATAGAGAACAATGCAACAAATGCCAGGCCGCAAAGCGCCATTGAGAACATGGCAAATATCCAGCAATCCCTCGAATCAAAAAGAACAACTGTTCGCGAGCTCAGGGAACAACTGAAACAGCTGGAGGATGTATCAGAGAAGCAGGCACTGGAACAGAAGATTGAACGCGTTAACAAGGATATAACGAGTCTGCAACTGGCTTTTGAAAATATTGCATTGGGTAGCCCTGATCTTTCGGTGCTGACCGACGAGCCTGAACAACAAATCGACTGGCGTATTGAGCTCGAGCAGGTGAGCAGGCCGCTGCTCTCCACGATCAAGGAGCTGACCGCAAAACCACGTCAGATAGACAGCATGCAAAGGGAGGCTGCGCGGCAAGAAGACCAGCTAAAGGTAATCGAGAAAGCGATTAACTCGATAAACCACTTCAAGCAAGAGTCATTGCCACCGCTGGCAGAAGAACCGATAAACCAGCTGTTGATTGACTGGGAACAACGCAGGGATGACGTGCAGCGTGCACTGGAGATTACACGCTTCAAGCTCACCAACCTTAAAACGGATAGCGCCGTGTGGTACACCTCCGCCGGGGAAGCGTTCACGGAGTTTCTTAGTGGCCGTGGCCTGACACTGCTGCTGGCCATACTGGTCAGTGTGGCTATCTGGCTGCTCTCAAAGTGGCTGCTCGCGGCCTACTGGCGCTGGCTGTTTCGAGCCGAACACGATATCGGAATTACACGGGCGCCACTGATCTACTACAGTTACCGCCTCGGCACGGCGATCATTATCGTTTTCGCCATACTGCTGGTGTTTTATGTCCGTGGTGATGTGCTATTTCTCACCCTCGCCCTGATCGCGCTTGCCGGTGCCGCACTCACCTTGCGGCAAACCCTGCCGCGTTACGCTGCCGAGCTGCGACTGTTGCTCGGCGTTGGTCCCGTGCGTGAGAAAGAACGCCTGGTACTGGACGAAGTGCCGTTCATTGTGGAATCGCTCGGCGTTTTCACGGTCTTGAAGAATCCCGCCCTCGAGGGGGTTGTGCGTTTACCCCTGCATGACATGAATGCTCTCGTCTCAAGACCCGCCAGCCAGGAGCCATGGTTCCCCTGCCAGCCCGGGGATTTCATCCTGCTTGCCGATGGGAGTTTTGGCGCGGTACTGCGCCAGACGATCGAACTGGTCGAGGTCATGGTTCGGGACAGCAAGGTACAGATCCGTACCAAAGACTTCCTCGGTCAGAATGTCCGTAATCTGTCGCGCGAGGGCTTTGGCGTTGCCAGCGCGTTCGGCGTTGACTACCAGCACCAGGCGATCTGCCTTGACACAGTCCCCGCGCGTTTCCGGGAGGCGATAAGCGCGCGCTTTGAACTGGCCGGCATGAAAGATGACATCGTGGACATGCTGGTAGAATTCAAGGAAGCCGGCCCCAGCTCACTGGACTACCAGATATACATGATCCTTAATGGCCGTGCGGCGAAGGCTTATTTCAGGGTGCAACGCATGATACAACAAGCCTGCGTGGACGCCTGTAACCGGGAAGGCTGGGTGATTCCTTTCACCCAGGTCACGGTACATTCAGGAAACAGTGCAGAAGGACCCGGCAAACAGCCCGAAGAAACAGCAAGCGGCATCACACAGATTGCGGCCGCACCTGCTCAACATCCCGGTTAGCGCTTCGCTGGATCTGACTGAGACCGTCTGATGTCTTGCACGCCGGTACCCCGCATCAGGCGGCCAAGTATGTCAGCACCTGTAATCACACGCTTTTCATTGGACCACAGCAGAATCAGATCATGATCGATGACATCATCCACTTCGCCAGTGCCATGTATACTCAAGCGCGCTAACACTTTTCCCAGCAGGGTACTGGAATCCCTGACGATGATGGGTCGGTGACAGTAGCTGTTAGGGTTAAATGCCTCCTTGCCAAACAAGGCATCGCGAAGAAAGGCATTGGCATTCAACACCAGGCCGGGTTCGTTGTGTTCATCTACAATGATCACCCACTTCTTGCCGGAACTGTTTATATCGAGCAAAAACGGGTCAAGGGCGTGGCGTTCGAATGCCGGGAACACCGGCAAACCATTGTCTAGCGGCAGCTGAATGACACTGTCCGGATCGACATATTCACCCTCCCGGGTTACCTCGATATCGTCCAGTGCCAGAAAATTCATGGCGCCAATGCCTTCCAGCCGACTCACATCCGAATCATCCGCCTCGATATGTTTACGAATCACCGTGTGCAGGTCCCGTTCCTTGAAGTAACTGATACCCTCCTCACCCAGCCATCGGTCCAGTACCAGGGCACTGGGTTTGGCGACCGGATAAAGCAGCAGCTGGTAAAAGCGCAGCACCGGTGCCAGGAGTGACCCCATGCGCATGGCGTGGCGGGAAAAATACGCCTGCGGCGTTATTTCACCGGCAAACGTAATAAGAATCGTTGAGAAGAAGAAGGCGGTCAGTCCGGTCATCACGGAATTGGACAACAGGGTCAGCAAGACATTGATACCCACGTTGCCCCAGAGAATGGTGGTCAGAAGAAAATTGACATCCCTGCGCAATGCCAGGATCTTCACGGCCGCAGGATTACCGCCGGCGGCTTCCACTTCCAGCCGCAGACGGCTGATGCCCAGTAAGGCCAGGTTGAGACCGGAGAACATCGCTGACTGGCTGATGCAAAACATAATACCTGCCCAGATCAGGGCATTAGCCGACAGTGCTTCCATGTAGTGACTCCCGATATACTGATTATTAAGGCGTATACTTTATCCTGGATTGCAAGCTTGTTTACTAACCGGGATACCCCGCCTGATGGAGTAAATGTTGCCTATTCAGCAACGATGTCTTTCTCTACTGCAACCTCCGCCATCTCAGAGTGCGGTAACTCAGCAGCCGTATACAAGCCACCAAGATAGTGTATGGCCTTGTACATCTGACGGGCCATGCGCCGGATGGCACTATTCTGCTCGAGGATATCGATCATCGCAGGTATGGGTATGCGCAACTCCGCCCCGGCGTGTAGCAGTGTTTCTTTGACGTCATCATAGGAGGCCTGTACCCGTTGCAGTTGTGCCTCACATGCTGCAATGGAGAAGCCTTCGACTTCGGGATCGGCCAGTTTCATCAGGCTGACCACCTCTACCCGGTAGCGGGCAAGACCAGCCATTATTTCGGCATCAGCCATGCTTTCCAACCCGGCCTGCGCCCTGGCAACATCCAGCGCCTGGTCTGCACAGGCCAGCAGGTGTTGCTCCGCGCGCAGCATCTTTGCCAGTTGTTCCGCAACTTCTCCGCTGAGTGACCTCTTTTCCAGTCGGGTAATGAATTCGGCCACTGCAGAGGCCAGTTTATTCGCCACCCCATGATCGCTGGCAAGGCGCTTTCCAGGAACGGATTCTGTGCTCAGGACCTCCAGCGCCATGCGTCTTGCGATAGCTGCAATACGCAACAGCTCCAGCTCGAGAGCACCCAGCGCCAGCATTGGCGACACCGCAACGGTCTTGTCGAGAAACCGGGGGCGTGCCTCGATCTCCTCCTGGGTGACAAAACGCTTTTCCAGGAAAGACGCCAGCCGGCTGCTCACGGGCCACATCAGCAGCACACCTAAAATATTGAAGGTCGTATGAAAAAGTGCCAGTGTAACCGATGGTATGTCCTGCAGGCCCAGTAGTTCACCTGTGATATTCACGGTCCAGAACAGCAAGGGCATAATTATCAGTGCCACCACCCCGGTGGCAACATTGAAAATGATATGTGCAGCTGCCACCCGTTTGGCGTTTGAGGTTGCACCGATAACCGCAAATGCGGCTGTCGACGTGGTCCCTACATTGGCGCCGATCACCATGGCTGCCGCCGCGTACAGGCCCACTATGCCGCCCGTGGCCGCTGTCAGGGTAATGGCAATGGCAGCACTGGATGACTGGGTAAGGACGGTCATGAGAAAACCGATACCGGCATACAGGAACACGCCGGCAATACCGTCCAGGGTAAACTTCTGCAGGTCAATGGCTATTGCCAGCCCTTCGAAAGCATCCTTCAGCACATCAATGCCAATGAAGAACAGGCCGAAGCCCGCCAATGCCATGCCAACAGGCGCGCGCCTGCTGTCGCCACCGGTGAGGCGCAACAGCATGCCAATGCCGATCATGGGCAGGGCAAAGGCATCCACCTTGATCTGGAACCCGATAATCGCGACCAGCCAGGCCGTCATGGTCGTGCCAATATTGGAACCATAGACAACACCCAGTGCCCGATACAGGGTGAGCAGTCCGGCATTAACAAACCCAATGGTGGCGACCGTAACAGCACTGGATGACTGGACTATGGCCGTGATTGACAGGCCGGTCACAATGCCACGGCCAAGTGTACTGGTCCATTTTCCCAGCATGTCACGCAAGGCATGGCCGGCAGCCAGTGTGAGGCCATCGGTGATCATGTTCACCGCCAGCAGGAACAGACCCAGCCCGCCGGCCAGCATTCCGATGGTAATTAGCCCCTGTTGCATATCTCTACAGCCGGTCTGAAATTTGCTGCCTGTCTTCCGCGCCTAGCGTTTTTTCTCCACCGACCCGAGGGTCGACCGGAAGGTCATGTCATCGCCGAAGGGACGGGTTTCAGTGATAGCATCCTGCGCCGGGAAGCTATAGCTTATTGTCGTTGTCGTGACAATCGGAGACAGGTCCTCGCACTCATTCAAGGCCAGGGCGCGGATTTCTGTCAGCCGTGGCTGCACCAGAGTACGAACGACAGTGAGTTCCACAACATCCCCTTTTATTTGATGAGTGACGCGCAACCCGGAGAAGTGATCTCTCGTGGAATACAGCTTTACCAGTTTCCCCGATTTCTGCAGGTCGCAACGCAGCCTGAGATAGCTGCGTTCAAGCCCCCTGCTCCAGGTGTATGCTTTCCGTGTAACGATGGCATTTCCCCTTTCAATCAATTTCTCCTCTTGAGTCAGCTCGAATTTCAATGCGAACCGTTCTGCGGAGTACACAGTAGCCGTCGCGGATAAAAGCAGTGCAAACAACAGGTAGCGTATCAGCACACTCTGTTCTCCCGGGTTTATCGGTTGTCGACGTCTGTTGTCACAGCGTCACGTGACTGCGCATTGTAATGTACACACCATACCACGGCACCTGTTTCCAGCGGCAGATGCCGGGAGTCGCACCCATTCAGCGGTCATTGCCGCGATCGGTACAACAACGCAGCCACTTTTCGAAGCCCACCACCGTGTAGATCGTCAGGCCGCCGCCCAGAACCCAGGCCCATTCAAGGCTCCCCATGGGGGCACTCCCGAACAGCCGATTCATGACCGGAGAATAGGTGAACAATATTTGCAGCAGGGTCATCAGGGCCACACCGAGGATCAGCCAGTGGTTTGAAAAAACACCCAGCCTGAACATCGAATAGCGCAACGAGCGGCAATTGAACAGATAGAAGAGCTCGCCGAAGACGAACATATTGACGGCAACGGTGCGCGCCGTTTCGAGACTCCTGCCTTGCAGCAACGTCCATTCAAAAAACCCAAAGGCACCTATCAACAGCATCAGGCTCACGAGACCGACACGTATCGCAAGCTCCGTCGTGATGACCGGCGTCTGCGGACGTCGCGGCGGACGTTCCATGATCCCCGGCTCCTTGCCTTCGAAGGCCAGCATCAGACCCAGCAACACGGCCGTTGTCATATTGATCCAGAGAATCTGTACCGGTGTAATGGGGAGTTCAAGCCCGGCGAAGACGGCAACGAGTACCACCAGCCCCTCACCGATATTGGTGGGCAGGGTCCAGGTGATGAATTTAACAAGATTGTCGAACACCGCCCGGCCTTCCTCGAC
>JBATFE010000017.1:0-16703 GCA_049664445.1 Gammaproteobacteria bacterium | reverse complement strand
CCTGCTTGCCACGTGCGGCTTCACGACCCATGCGGCTGGTGGTGGAGCGCGGCAGCATGCCGTATTCAGCCGTCACCCAGCCTTGTCCCTTGCCGCGCAGAAATCCCGGTACGTGCTCCTCGAGGGTGGCATTGCATAAAACGCGGGTGTCACCGAATTCCACGAGCACCGAACCCTCGGCATGTTTGGTGTAGTTGCGGGTGATGCGGACGTGCCGCATTTCGTCCGGGGCACGATGGCTTGGGCGCATAAACAGTTCCTTGTAGATCAAAAGAGGCGCGGATTATAACGTGATCCCTGTACTGCGAGACAGATAAACACGCTTATCCGTGTTATTTCAACGGGTGGCCTGCTCCGGGGGCGGCTGTCTGCAGCGGTCGCTGCAAGCGCAGCGGGTCGCAGGAATTTTTGTATTCGTCCCATCGCTGTTAAAGCCTGCCCCGAAGGCTTACCATGTCGGTCTTTTAAACCGGACGAATGAACCGCGGATATAACCATGATACGCAGCATGACGGCCTTTGCACGACAGGAGCTGGATACCGGCACAGGAGAACTGGCCTGGGAAATCCGCTCCCTGAACCATCGTTATCTGGAACTGGCTGTGCGTTTGCCGGAAGAGTTGCGTGGCATCGAAGCGGCCGTACGGGACCGGGTGAATGCACGTCTTGGCAGGGGCAAGGTGGAATGCTCCTGCCGCTACCGGCCGGCGGCAACCGCCTCCGTGCCGGTCGATATCGATCAGGATAATCTGTCGCGGTTGCTGGTTGCCTGTGACACCGTCACGGCCAGACTGCCGGCATCTGTGCCCATGAACCCGCTTGAGCTGTTGCGCTGGCCCGGCGTGCTGCGTGAAGAGGCCGTTGACACGGTACCGTTGGCGAAACAGGCACTGGCACTGCTGGACCGGACCCTGGATGAATTGTTGCAGTCCAGGGAGCGTGAGGGTAAGCAGATCAGGCAGCAGTTGTTGCAGCGCTGTGATGCCATGAGTGAACTGGTGCTGCAGGCGCGCGGCAATCTGCCGCAGATACAGGCGGCCCTGCGTGAAAAGCTGGAAGCGCGGCTGGCCGAACTGGAAACGGCGGCGGACCCCGGACGGCTGGAGCAGGAACTGGTCATACAAATCCAGAAAAGTGACGTGGACGAGGAAATGGAGCGGCTGCAGGGTCATATTGACGAGGTTCGCCAGGTGCTGGCGCGCGAGGAACCCGTCGGACGCCGCCTGGATTTCCTCATGCAGGAACTGAATCGCGAGGCGAATACGCTGGGATCAAAGTCGGTTGCGGCAGTAACGACCAGTATCTCGGTTGAACTCAAGGTCCTGATCGAGCAGATGCGCGAGCAGGTACAAAACACGGAGTAATCCGCAGACCCCGAGGGGTATGTAAGGCGTTTATGACCGGGACAGGCACAGAGGCGGGCACGCTCTATATTATTTCCGCACCCTCGGGTGCCGGTAAATCGAGCCTGCTGCGCGCATTGCTGGAAACCATGGGTAGCAGTCTGGCGCTGTCCGTATCGCACACCACGCGCAGTCCGCGCCCCGGCGAGGAGAATGCCAGGGACTACCATTTTGTCGATGTCGCCACGTTTACCGAGATGTTGAACGGCAACGCGTTTCTTGAGCATGCCCGGGTGTTTGACAATTTCTACGGCACCTCGAAGCAGGGTGTGGTCGAGCAGCTGCAGGCCGGGCTTGATGTCATCCTCGAGATCGACTGGCAGGGTGCCCGCCTGATACGCGAACGGATGCCTGACGTCGTCAGTATTTTCATCCTGCCGCCATCGCGTGAAGCGCTGCAGCAGCGTTTGCAGGACCGCGGTCAGGATGACGAGGCGGTCATCGCGCGGCGCATGCGCGATGCGGTGAGCGAGATGTCGCATTACGATGAATACCATTACCTTGTGATCAACGATGTTTTTGCGACGGCGCTGAATGAGCTGTCGGCGATCCTCTCCAGTCGTCGCCTGCGCCTGCGGGCACAGCAGCAGCGGCATGCCGGGTTGCTGGCCGCGCTGCTGGCGTCCGGGTAGTGATTCGGGTACACTCGCTCGCCCCGTTAGTCACTATTCGCAGGTTTTCCGGAGAGTTACATGGCACGCGTTACCGTAGAAGATTGTCTCGACAAGGTTGATAACCGTTTCCAGCTGGTACTGGTCGCGACCAAGCGTGCCCGCCAGCTTGCCAACGGTGTGCAGCCACTGGTGCCATGGGAGAATGACAAACCGACCATCGTCGCCCTGCGCGAGATCGCCGCAGGCCTGGTAGGCCCCGGTATCCTGGAGGAGACGGTTCATTCCGTGTTCGAGGAGGATGAGGAAGAGCTTGCCGGGAGCGCCATCGCTGAGGAAGCCGCGTCCCCCGAAGCCGCGTCCCCCGAGGCCGCGCCCCCCGAGGCCGCAGCAGCAACCGACGCCGAACCCGACCCCCCTGAGGCCGCAGCACCTGACGCAAAATCCGACATACCGCCCGCAATAGATAGCTGATTCCGGGCTGGCGCCAGCCCGCGACACAGGGCGGCGGCCATTCGGTCGCAAACATTCTGAAAACTGCTGTGCCATGACCTCGTTAGTGTCGTGGTGCACGCCCGTGTGGCGCGCCCGAATATTTTCGGGACTACCGGTCAGTCATTGATTTATTATCAAAGCCAGATAAATCGCCGTTGCTACAGGCAAACACCGCATAACCAGGGTTTTATGGCAAGCAGACCGGATATCCATAAAGAAGATGAATCGCGAGTCCTGATCAGCGATCTGTGCGGCATGCTGGAGTCCTACCTGGACAAGGATCAGGTACAGGAGGTTTATCGCGCCTACCTGTTTGGCGCAGAGGCACACGAAGGACAGCACCGGCTCTCCGGCGAGCCCTATATCTACCATCCCATTGCCGCGGCGCGCATTCTTGCGGAGCTGCATCTCGATCACAAGTCGATCATTGCGGCCATCCTGCATGACGTGATCGAGGACACACCGATCGCCAAGGAGCAAATCGAAAAGGCGTTCGGTGCCGATGTAGCTGAACTGGTGGACGGGGTCAGCAAGCTGACGCAGATAGAGTTCGAGAGCCAGGCCGAGGCCCAGGCCGAGAATTTCCGCAAGATGATCCTCGCCATGGTGCGTGATATCCGCGTCATCCTGGTGAAGCTGGCGGACCGCCTGCACAACATGCGCACCCTGGGTGTGATGCGGCCTGACAAACGCCGGCGCATCGCCCGCGAAACCCTGGATATCTATGCACCCATTGCCAACCGCCTCGGTATCAATGCATTGCGTGTGGAACTGGAAGATCTGGGTTTTGCCGCACTCTATCCGCTACGCTACAAGGTGCTGGAAAAAGCGGTACTGCAGGCACGCGGACACCGCAAGGAAATACTCAAAAAGATCGATGCGGCTATCAAGCGTCGCATACAGCAGGAGAACCTGTCCGCGCGCGTACTCAGCCGCGAGAAGCACCTCTACAGTCTCTACCGCAAGATCCGCGACAAGACACTGTCCTTTGAAGAGATCTATGATGTCTATGCGTTTCGCATCATTGTCAATGATGTCGATGCCTGTTACCGGGCGCTCGGTATCATGCACAACCTGTACAAGCCGGTGCCGGGCAAGTTCAAGGACTATATCGCCATCCCCAAGTCCAACGGTTACCAGTCACTGCACAGTATTCTGTTCGGCCCCTACGGTGTTCCGATCGAGGTGCAGATCCGTACCGAGGACATGAACAAGGTCGCTGAATCGGGTGTGGCGGCACACTGGGTGTACAAGGCCAATGAGGAAAGGCTTGACCAGATGCACGCCGGTGCGCGTGAGTGGATGCGTGAACTGCTGGAAATGCAGACCCGTGCAGGCGACTCGCTGGAGTTTCTCGAGAACGTCAAGATCGACCTGTTCCCGGATGCTGTTTACGTGTTCACCCCGGCGGGCGAGATCATGAAGCTGCCCTATGGGTCGACGGTGATCGATTTTGCCTACGCCGTGCACACCGATGTCGGCAATACCTGTATAGATGCGAAGGTTAACCGCCAGGTGGTGCCGCTGCGTACCGTGTTGCATAACGGCCAGACGGTCGAGATCGTGACTGCCCCGGGGGCCTGTCCGAGTCCTGCGTGGCTGAGCTTTGCGGTGTCAGCAAAGGCGCGTTCCAATATCCGTCATTACCAGAAAAACCTGAAGCGCGAAGAGGCGACCGAGCTGGGGCGCCGCATGCTGGATCGTGCGCTGGGTGTTTTCGAAGTCACCGCCAGGGACATCTCCGGCGAGCGCCTGCAGGTGTTGCTGAAAGACTATAAGCTGAAAACAGTCGATGACCTGCTGGTTGAAGTGGGCATGGGAAAACGGCCCGCGGTGCTGGTGGCGCGTGCCCTGGTGCCGGCAGAGGATGCCGGTTCACAGGGTGACAATACGGCCATGCGACCGCTGGTGATCAAGGGTGCCGAAGGCATGGTGACGCGGTTATCGAAATGTTGCCGCCCGATACCGGGTGACCCGGTGATCGGCGTTATTACCGGCGGCCGTGGTCTGATGATCCATGCACAGAACTGCAGAAATATCGCCGACAGCAAATACCCGCCGGAGAACTACCTTGATGTGCAATGGGAGCCGGCTATTGACGAGGAGTTTCCTGTTGAAGTCAGCGTGGTGGTAGAGGACCGCCGGGGGGTACTGGCGACGGTTGCAACCGTCATCGGTAATTCGGATTCCAATATCGAAAATGTCGGTATCGAGGAACGTGATGGCCTGACCAACAATCTGCGCTTCACGATAACGGTACACAATCGTCAGCACCTGGCCCGCGTCATGCGGCGGGTACACAATATTCCCTCGGTCATGAAGATCACGCGCACCAGGGGCTGAGTATGCCTGGTGCATAATTTTTTCATTATCAAGGAGCCACTATGACCCGCAAGACCATACAGACCGACAGTGCGCCACAGGCCATCGGCACCTACTCGCAAGCCGTTCGTACCGGCAGCACGGTCTACCTGTCAGGACAGATTCCGCTGCTGCCCGACACCATGGAGCTGGTCAGCGGTGATATGGAGGCACAGATCAGGCGCGTGTTCGACAACCTCGCTGCGGTTGCCACGGCTAGCGGCGGATCACTGGCCGATGTCGTCAAGCTGAATGTGTTTCTTGTTGATCTCGGGCACTTCGCCCTGGTCAACGAAATCATGGCCGGATATTTCCGTGAACCCTACCCGGCACGCGCGGCTGTCGGTGTTGCCGCCCTGCCGAAGGGGGCGCAGGTAGAGATGGATGCGATCATGGAGCTGGGAAGCGGGTAGCAGCAACCGTTTTACCCGCTAATGCCACAAGCGGCGTCGTGCTGCTGTCTGCCGGAGCAAACAAGCCTTAAGCCTTGAGTCAGGTATCCGACAATTTCGACACTCTCCCGGTCACCGTACTCAAGGGCGTTGGCCCGCGCGTTGCGTTGCGTCTGCAGCGACTGAATATCCGCACCCTTCAGGATGTATTGTTTCACCTGCCGTCACGCTATGAGGATCGTACCCGTGTCACGCCCATGGGGGCCGTGCAGCCTGGCCAGCAGGTGGTGGTGCAGGGCGAGGTCGAACTCGCGGAAGTCCGCTTCGGACGGCGACGCAGCCTGCTGGTGCGTATCAGTGATGGCAGCGGTGCCCTGACGCTGCGTTTTTTCCATTTCAATGCCAGCCAGCAAGCCGGCTTTAAACGCGGCACGGCCATCCGCTGTTACGGGGAGGCGCGTGGCAGTGCTGCTGCACTGGAGTTGATCCATCCCGAGTATACGTTGCTGCCGGGTGCCGCGGTGGCCGTCGTGGAGGACCATCTCACCCCGGTGTATCCGGCGACCGAGGGTGTCCACCAGCTCACCTTGCGCGCCCTGAGCGAGCAAGCGCTGGACTATCTGGCCGGGCAGGACGGTGACAGTGCGCTGGTCGACTGGTTACCCGCCGAGCTGGTGCGCTCGTTCAGGCTGACATCACTGCCGGCGGCACTGCGCTATGTGCATCGCCCGCCGCCGAGTGCACCGCTGGAAGTGATGGCAGCCGGCAAGCACCCGGCCCAGCAACGGCTCGCATTCGAGGAGTTGCTGGCACATCACCTCAGCCTGAGACGCGTGCGCCAGCGTGCACAGCAGCTGGCGGCACCGGCCCTGGGTGGCAGCCAGGCACTTGTCAATCGCTACACCGGCAGCTTGCCGTTCACATTGACCGCGGCACAACAGCGGGTTATCAGCGAAATTCAGCGTGACCTTTCACACAGTCACCCGATGGCACGCCTGGTACAGGGCGATGTCGGCTCCGGCAAAACGGTGGTGGCGGCGTGTGCGGCGTTAATGGCTGTGCAGGCCGGCTACCAGGTCGCCCTGATGGCGCCCACGGAACTGCTCGCTGAACAGCACTACCGCAGTTTCAGCGAGTGGTTGTCGCCGCTGGGTATCCACGTTGCCTGGCATGCAGGCAAATCGAAAGGCAAGGCGCGCAGCGTGGCCCTGCAGGCAATCGCCAGCGGCGAGGCGGCGGTGGCGGTCGGCACGCATGCACTGTTCCAGGCCGAGGTCGAGTTTTCCCGGCTGGGGCTGGTCATTATCGATGAGCAGCATCGCTTTGGTGTGCATCAGCGGCTGGCGTTGCGTGACAAGGGCCGGGTGTGTGAGCAGCGCCCGCACCAGCTGGTGATGACGGCAACACCGATACCGCGCACGCTGGCGATGACGGTGTATGCCGATCTGGATACCTCGGTCATTGACGAGTTACCGCCCGGGCGACAGCCGGTCAAGACCGTGGCGGTCAGTCAGGAACGGCGCGAGGAGGTCATCCAGTCAGTGCGCAAGGCCTGTGCGGCCGGGCAACAGGCCTACTGGGTGTGTACCCTGATTGAAGAATCTGATGTATTGCAGTGCCAGGCAGCCGAGAATACCGCCGCCCTGCTCGCCGAGTGCCTGCCGGAGTTGCGTATCGGGCTGGTACACGGGCGCCTCGCGGCGGCGCAAAAGGAATCGCTGATGGCGGCCTTCAAGGCTGCTGCACTGGACCTGCTGGTTGCGACGACCGTCATAGAGGTCGGTGTTGATGTGCCGAATGCCTCGTTAATGATTATCGAGAACCCTGAACGACTGGGGCTGGCGCAATTGCATCAGCTACGTGGTCGCGTCGGTCGTGGCAGCCGGCAGAGCAGTTGTGTGTTGTTGTACCAGCCGCCACTCTCGGAGACGGCACGCGAGCGTCTCGCGGTGTTGCGGGCCAGCAATGACGGTTTTGAAATCGCCCGTCGTGACATGGAGCTGCGCGGGCCCGGGGAAGTGCTGGGCACCCGCCAGACCGGGGAGATGCAATTTCATATAGCCAATCTGTTGCGGGACGAAGCATTACTGACATCCGTGGAGGCTGCTGCCGCGCAGCTCATGGCGCTGGCCCCGGACAATGTGGCACCGTTAATCCATCGCTGGCTGGGACAGGCTGTGGATTACGGCGAGGTCTGATCCCTGTGCCGGGGAATTGCAGAATATTCTGCGACCATCCGCGGCAGCGGACTGCCTGCGCGATTCCTGTCCGGCAGCTGAAGTCGCGCCTGCACCCGATTCGCCGCCGGGCATACACGAAGCGCTGCTGCAGAAACCGGCGCACAATCATGCGATAATCCCGGCCCCTTTAAACCCAGGTAATGATCTGCACTGAAAATGGCCGCTCTCGATACCCGCGCCACCTGCTGGAAACCCGGCCGCTGTTTTCTGCGCAGCAGCCTGCCGCGGGGGCTGTCCGGCTGGCTGCTGGATACGGCCTCGTTGACCCTGCGCCTGCAACGCCTCTGCCCTGGCAAGTTCCAGGTGCGGGTTTTGTCACAGACCCGGGCCCCTGCGGGGATCGATGAAGTGCGTGTGCTGGGAATGAAGCAGGGTAGCCTCGCGATTATCCGCCAGGTACACCTGCTGTGTGACGGCCAGCCGTGGGTGTATGCACGTACCGTCATTCCGGTGATCTCGCTGCGTGGTAAATTAAAACGCCTTGCGCACCTCGGTGTGCGCCCGCTGGGTGGACTGTTGTTTGCCGACCCGGGCATGCAACGCGATGCTGTCGAGCTGGCGCGGATTGCCAGGGGGCAGCCCCTTTACCAGGCCGCTACCTGTCATCTTGGTCAGCACCCCGCAGCGATCTGGGGACGGCGTTCGGTATTCAGGCTCTCCGGCCGGCCGCTGCTGGTGAGCGAGGTTTTCCTGCCGGATTTCCCAGCGGTCAGTCCGGCGGCACCGTGCTGGAAAAGCGCCGGCATGAAATTGTGATGAACGTCACCGGGTACAGGGATTGGCAGGCGTAAAACCCGAACTATGTCGTCATCGATAACCACACGCCTGGGTGATTACGCGCGCCTGATGCGGCTCGACAAGCCGATCGGTGTCTTTTTATTGCTGTGGCCGACGCTGTGGGCGTTGCTGATTGCCAGTGAAGGTCACCCGGATCAAAAGGTCCTGCTGATCTTCATGCTCGGTGTCGTGCTGATGCGTTCCGCCGGCTGTGTCATCAATGATTACGCAGACCGTGACATTGATTGCCATGTTTCGCGTACCCGAAACCGGCCGCTGACCAGCGGACGGGTCACCACCAGGGAAGCAGGATTCCTGTTCCTGGGACTCTGCCTGCTTGCCTTTGTACTGGTCATGCAACTCAACACCCTGACTGTCCTGCTATCCATTGCCGGTGTGTTGCTGGCAGCTGTCTATCCGTTCATGAAGCGTGTCACGCACCTGCCACAGGTGTTCCTCGGTGCGGCGTTTGGCTGGTCGGTGCCGATGGCCTTTGCAGCGCAGACCGGCACGGTGCCGCAAATCGCGTGGTTGATGTTCCTCGCCACATTGCTGTGGGCGACGGCCTACGACACCCTCTATGCCATGGTCGACCGTGAAGATGACCTTGCGCTGGGGATCAAGTCGACGGCCATCCTGTTCGGTGATTCCGATCGCAAGATCATTGGCCTCATTCAGGTGCTGGTGTTGTTGTGCCTGCTGATGATCGGGCGCCAGGCGGAGTTGGGGGGTATTTACTATCTCGGTGTACTGCTGGCTGGTGTACTGGTCATCTATCAGCAGTACCTGATTCGCTTTCGTACCCGTGAAGGCTGTTTTCAGGCATTCCTGAACAATAACTGGTTCGGGATGGTGATCTTTCTCGGCATCCTGTTCGACTATATGATTGCCTGACAGGGTGCAGGCGATGCGTTCCTGCACTGACTATCAGTACCCTGCACGCGCAATTACCCATAGCTCTACCCGTTCCGCGCCGGCCTGCTTTAACACGCGTGCCAGTTCATTGCCGGTATGACCGGTAGTCATGACGTCGTCGACGATGGCAACATGCCTGGCCATGCGACGGTCCTCGACGCTGAAGGCGTTGCGCAAATTCAGGCGCCGGGCATTGGGAGACAGCAGCGATTGTGGCCGGGTATCGCGGTTGCGCCTGCAGAGCCGGTGATCGCTGCGGATGCCCAGTTCGCGACCCACACGCCGCGCCAGCTCCGTGGCCTGGTTAAAGCCACGTTCACGCAGGCGCGTCCGGTGCAGCGGTACCGGCACCAGCAGCGAGGGTAAGGCGGCTGCACGCGTTGTCAGACGTGCCGACAGGAGCGTCGCCAGCAGTGGCACGATGGCCAGCTCATGGCTGAACTTCAGCTGTTTGATCAGGTAATCAACCGGTGGCCGGTAATGGAACAGTGCGGTCGCGGTATCAAAGGCGGGTGGCTGTTTCTGGCAGTGACCGCAGCGACTGTCTTGTGCCTGTGCCGGCAGCGGCAGGCTGCATTGCATGCAGGCATTCCTGATCCAGGGTGACTCCGCCAGGCAGTGTGAGCAGAGTCTCAGGGCGGTACCGGTGGCCATGCCACAGAGGCGGCAGTGTGAGGGGAACAGCAGCGATTGCAGCCAGTGTGTGTACTTGTAAACCATATGACCCTTTTCAGGTTGACAGCGAAAATGATCCGTCCCATAGTCATCAGCCATTGAAACGGGGGTACGCCAAGCCTATGAGCAAGCAATCAGCCTGTCTGTCGGATAGATCTGAAAATGTTGTCCGCCATGACTGGTCGCGTGACCAGGTCAGGGCTATTTTTGAGCTACCTTTCAACGAGTTGCTGTTCCAGGCACAGACCCTGCACCGGCAAACTTTCGACCCGAATGCGGTGCAGATCAGTACCCTGCTGAGTATCAAGACCGGTGGTTGCCCGGAAGACTGCAACTACTGCCCGCAGAGCGTGCATTACGACACCGGTCTCGAACCCGAGCGCCTCATGGATATCGAGGCGGTAGTGACGGCGGCAAAGCGTGCAAAACAGGCGGGTGCGACCCGCTTTTGCATGGGGGCCGCCTGGCGTAATCCCAGGGGCCGGCAGTTTCAGCGTGTGCTCGAGATGGTGAGCAGGGTGCAGGCCGAGGGCCTGGAGACCTGTGCGACCCTCGGCATGCTGGATGCCGGGCAGGCGCTGGAGTTAAAACAGGCCGGGCTGGACTATTACAACCATAATCTCGATACCTCGCCGGAATTTTACGGTGACATCATTACCACGCGGACCTACGATGACCGCCTGGAGACCCTGACGCATGTGCGCGAGGCGGGCATCAATGTCTGCTGTGGCGGTATCGTCGGCCTCGGCGAGGGCCGCGAAGACCGGGTGGCGCTGCTGTGCGAACTGGCAAACCTGCCGGAGCATCCCGGCAGCGTACCGATCAACCGGCTGGTGAAGGTGGAGGGTACGCCACTTGAGCAGCAGACGGACATCGATGCCATTGAATTCGTGCGCACCATTGCGACCGCGCGCATCCTGATGCCGGCCTCATACGTGCGTCTGTCGGCCGGGCGTAGCGAAATGACGGATGAGATGCAGGCGCTGTGTTTCCTTGCAGGCGCAAACTCTATTTTCTATGGTGAAAAATTATTGACCACCGGCAATCCGGATACTGCAAGGGATGATGCCCTGTTTGACAGGCTGGGCCTGCACCCGGCCTGAGCCGAGCAGGCATCCCGGAAAATTGAAATATCATATTTACCTGCAGGAGCGGATTGATTATGCCCGGCGATTAATCGGGTACATCCGCGAACATGTATCTGCGGTGTCAATCGCGCTTGTGAAGCGCTCCTGCGGTTTTGCATAAACAGGCACATGAAAAACCTTGCCAAGCAACTGCAGGCGCGCAGGGATCAACAGCTGTATCGCGAACGGCTGATCGTCGAGGGCCCGCAGGGTGTCACGGTCCGTGTGGATGGCCGGGACTACCTGTCATTCTGCAGTAACGACTATCTGGGGCTGGCCAATCATCCTGAGGTCGTCGCCGCCTTTCACCGTGGTGTCGACGAGTTCGGCTGTGGCAGCGGTGCGGCACACCTGATCACCGGTCATAGCCGTGCTCATCATGCACTGGAAGAAGAGCTTGCAGATTTCGTGCAGCGGCCGCGGGCACTGCTGTTTTCGACCGGCTACAGCGCCAACCTCGGAGTGCTGGCGTCGCTGCTCGGGCGCGGTGACCGTGTCTTTGA
Organism: Gammaproteobacteria bacterium; assembly: GCA_049664445.1. GTDB lineage: Bacteria > Pseudomonadota > Gammaproteobacteria > UBA9214 > UBA9214 > UBA9214. Next base: position 5,205 of record JBATFE010000017.1, on the reverse strand, counting down.
GGACCGCCTCAATCATGCCTCGCTGCTGGATGCGGCACGCCTGAGTCGTGCACGCCTGATCCGCTACCAGCACAATGATGCCACCGGGCTGGCCTCGCAGCTGGCCACTTCACCGCAGTGCGAATACCTGGTGGCAACCGATGGCGTCTTCAGCATGGATGGCGACCAGGCGCCGCTGACAGACCTGTCCGCTGTTGCCGCACAGCATGCTGCCTGGCTGATGGTGGATGATGCACACGGTCTGGGTGTGCTGGGGCCGCAGGGTCGCGGCAGTGTGGCGCAGGCCGGGCTCGGGATGAATGCGGTGCCGATTCTCATGGGGACGCTGGGCAAGGCGTTCGGTACCTTTGGCGCCTTTGTTGCCGGCAGTCATGATCTGATTGAAACATTGAGTCAGCAGGCGCGTACCTATATGTACACGACGGCGCCACCGCCCGCGGTGGCGTGTGCGACCCGCGCGGCACTGCAACGGGTCAGGGCAGATGACTGGCGGCGCGTGCACCTGCAGCAACTGGTCGAGCGTTTTCGCAGCGGTGCCCGGCAGCTGGGATTGGCCTTGGGTGACTCGCAGACACCGATACAGCCGCTGCTGGTCGGTGCGGCCGGGCAGGCACTGCGACTGGGCCAGCGCCTGCGGGAACGGGGCATACTGATCAGCGCCATTCGGCCGCCGACGGTTGCCGAGGGCTCATCACGCTTGCGTATCACGTTTTCGGCGGCGCACAGCGAGGCGCAGGTGGAGCAGTTGCTGGCCGCGCTGGATGCTGCGGCAGTGGCGGCTTGATGTTGCACAGCTTCCGCCAGTGAGTCTCTATACAGAAACAGCCGGCAGCGGCACCGATCTGGTGATGATTCACGGCTGGGGTCTGCACAGTGGCGTCTGGGATAAATTTGCACCCCTGCTGCAAGCAGGTTTCCGGGTGACACGCGTAGACCTGCCGGGCCATGGTCGCAGTGACTGGCAGGGAGCGGCCACGCTGGACGAGTGGGTCGCCGCGGTGCAGGCCGTTGTGCCCGCGCCTGCTGTCTGGCTGGGATGGTCGCTCGGCGGACTGTTGGCAACCCGGGCAGCGATGCTCGTGCCCGGGGATGTTGCCGCGCTGATTACGCTGGCCAGCAGCCCCTGTTTCGTGCGCAAGCCCGGGTGGCAAAGTGCGATGTTGCCAACTTTGCTGGAAAACTTTGCAGTGGAACTGGCCGGGGATTACGAACGTACCCTGACCCGGTTCCTGTCGCTACAGGTGCGCGGCAGCGAGCATGCCAGTGCCGTGCTGAAAACGCTGCGCAGCACACTGCTTGCGCAGGGTGCACCGGCCACGGCCGCGCTGGCTGCCGGACTGGAGTTGCTGCGGACAACGGATTTACGTGCGGACATGCAGGCCATCGCTTGCCCGTTGCTGATGATACTGGGCGAGCGGGACACCCTGGTACCGGTGAATGCCGGCAGGGAAACCCTGGGCTTGTGCCGCGATGCACGGCTCGAGGTGATCGACGCCGCCGGACATGCGCCGTTTCTGGCCGCGCCGGAGACGGTTGCCCGACAAATCAACCGTTTCTTGTAGGAGCGCCGTCCCCGGCGCGATTCGGGATTGCCTGTTTATATGGAACTGATCGCGGCGGGGTCGCCGCTCGTGCAGGGAGTTATTCAGCTTTTTAAGGCTTATGTCTGAAAAAAACAGCATCGACAAGCAGCAGGCACGCCGCGCGTTCAACAAGGCAGCGGCGACCTATGACGCCGTGGCCGAGTTGCAAAACGAGATCGGCGACCGCCTCATCGGGCGGCTCGACTATGTGCGGCTGCAGCCGGCACGCATTCTCGACCTGGGTGCAGGCACCGGTATTTTCAGCGCTGCGCTGTTAAAACGTTATCGCAGGGCGAACGTCGTTGCACTGGATATCGCCGAGAACATGCTGCAGCGGGTACAGTCGCGCGCTGGCTGGTTTCGCAAGCCGCGTTGCGTGTGCGCGGACGGCGAGTCACTGCCGTTTGCGGATGACAGCTTTGATCTGGTTTTTTCCAACCTGATGCTGCAGTGGTGCATCGATCTGGAGACGGCCTTCACGGAGTTGCGGCGGGTGCTGGCCCCGGGCGGCTTGCTGATGTTTACCACCTTCGGGCCGGATACCCTGATGGAGTTGCGTGCCAGCTGGGAGGCGGCTGACGGTTTCAGCCACGTCAATTCGTTTATCGACATGCATGATATCGGTGATTCCCTGCTCAGCACCCGCTGGGCCGAGCCGGTGATGGACTCGGAACGCATCACCGTGACCTACCGGGAATTGCGTACCCTGATGCAGGATCTGAAGCAGATCGGTGCGCACAATGTCACGCTCGGTCGTCCGGGCGGGCTGACCGGCCGGCAGCGCATGCAGCGCATGACCGAGGCCTATGAGCAATACCGCACGGATGGCGTATTACCTGCCAGCTACGAGGTGGTCTACGGGCACGCCTGGTCACCGCTGAACAAGCAGGCCACCGGTCCCGGCAGTGAGGTACTGCTGGAGAGCCTGCAGCGCCCCGCTCATGAGTGACTGTTGTGGCTACTTTGTCACCGGTACCGACACCGGGGTCGGCAAGACCATGGTGACACTGGGCCTGATGCAGTGCCTGCAGGCACAGGGACACTCGGTTGCCGCCATGAAACCGGTGGCGTCCGGCTGTGAACGCCATGCCGCCGGTATGCGCAATGCCGATGCGCTGCTGCTGCAACAACAGGCCACGGTGGAGCCGGGGTACGAACTGGTCAATCCCTATGCCTTCGAGCCGGCCATTGCGCCGCATATCGCTGCCGCGCAGGCGGGTGTGCACATCGATCTTGAGCACATCCTTGCCACCCATCAGCGCCTGGCGGCGGGTGTGGACTGCGTACTCGTTGAAGGGGTGGGCGGCTGGCAGGTGCCACTGAACGAAGACGAGACACTGGCTGATCTGGCGCGGCTGCTGGGTCTGGATGTTGTCATGGTCGTCGCCATGCGGCTGGGTTGCCTGAACCATGCCCTGCTGACAGCGGCCGCCATCGAGGCGGCGGGGTGCACGCTGGCTGGTTGGGTGGCGAACCTGTTGCCGCCCCTGCCGGAGTGTGTCGAGGAGAATATTAAATCATTGAAATCAAGAATTTCCGCGCCACTTCTGGGGGTGCTGCCGGAATTTCAGGGACTGTGTGTCAATGCAGTGGCGGAAAAATTGTCACTGCCGCCCCTCATTAATGGCTAAACTAATCACACCATTGCTTCGTCTTCTCAATTGAAACTTGCTGAACCTCAATATACAATGCGCGGCACTTTGTCGCACCAGAAACCTGATCCGGGGTCGGGTTGTCGGAGCAGTTTGTGCCTCCTGTTTTCAGGTTAACCACGAACACAGGGCCTGGCCGTGCTAGAACGGGTATGTGATTCATCGGGACTTGACTGTCACTGGGTGATTCGACCCAACCAGTCCCTGTCATGGCAGGCTGCAGTCAGGATCTACACGGTGATTTCGTCGTGTTGTCTGGGGATCGGTGTCTTTTTTGCACTGCTCGGGTACTGGCCGGTGCTGCCTTTTGCGGGCCTCGAAGTGATTGTGCTGGGGATTGCCTTTCACCGTTGCCTGTGGCGCGGTCAGTGGCGTGAAGTGGTTACAGTCAGCGATGACATCGTAAGCGTGGAAAAGGGACGCCACCAGCCGCAGGAGCGCTGGGAATGTCCACGCGCATGGGCCCGGGTTGTACTGGAACATGCACCAATCGCCTGGTACCCGAGGCGCCTGACGGTTGCTTTTCAGGGAAGACGGGTCGAGATCGGAGAGTTTCTGAATGAAGAGGAACGCGGTGTACTGGCAGATGAATTGCAGCACGTGATTCGTGATAGCCGCAGGCATCACTCTGCCGGATAAGCCGTCGGCACGTACATAACGATTTTTAAATAGTAACTATAAACTTTTGTGTTAGGAGATCGATGCATGTTTGCTAAAACACTAGGGCGCACCTTGGGCGTCATCTGGGGTACGGTGCTACTGCTGGGCGCAAGCAATGCCTTTGCAGGTTTTTCCGATACCCTGAACCTCAGGGAGGGCGTTACCGCCATCAGCCAGAAGGTCTTTGACCTGCACATGCTGATCTTCTGGATCTGTGTCGTCGCCTGTGTACTGGTATTCGCGGTACTGATTTACTCCATCTTTACGCACCGCAAATCCAAGGGTGCCAAGCCCGCCGAATTTCACGAAAGCACCACCGTGGAAATCATCTGGACCACGATCCCGTTCCTGGTGCTGGTGGCCATGGCGGTACCGGCGACCACCACCCTGCTGGCGCTCGAGGATACGCGTGATTCGGACATGTCCATCCAGGTCACCGGTTACCAGTGGAAGTGGAAATACGACTATCTCGACGAGGGCATCAGTTTTTTCAGTACGCTGACCACGCCGCGTGACCAGATCGAGGGTGATGCACCGAAAGATGAAAACTATTTACTGGAAGTTGACAATCCAATTGTCGTACCCATCAATAAAAAGATTCGCTTCCTGATTACTTCCAACGACGTCATCCACTCCTGGTGGGTGCCGGACCTGGGCTGGAAACAGGATGCTGTGCCGGGCTTCATCAACGATGCCTGGACCGAACTGACGGAGCCGGGTACCTACCGTGGCAAGTGTGCCGAGCTGTGCGGCAAGGACCATGGTTTCATGCCCATCGTGCTGATTGCCAAGACCGAAGAGGATTACGCCGCCTGGGTTGAAGAGCAAAAGGACGCCGCCGAAGCCGCGGCCGGTGCGGCCACCCAGACTCTCACCATGGATGAGCTGATGACCAGGGGTGAGACTGCCTACAACACCAGCTGTGCCGCCTGTCACCAGGCCAACGGTGCCGGTATTCCGGGCGTGTTCCCGGCGATTGCCGGCAGTGCAGTTGCCACCGGTGACGTAGCCAAGCATATCGACATCGGTGTGAACGGCGTCGCCGGTACCGCCATGCAGGCCTTCGGCGAGCAACTCAGCGCTGTTGACCTGGCAGCCGTGATCACCTACCAGCGTAATGCCTTCGGCAACAACACCGGTGACATGGTTCAGCCAGCCGACATTACCGCAGTCAAGTAATAATATTCAGGATACCAAGTGGAGAGATGATGCAATGAGTACAGCAACCACACATGACGAGCACCACGATCACGGTGCACCCAGCGGCCTGATGCGCTGGGTCACGACCACAAACCACAAGGACATCGGTA